>JBNGCY010000012.1:33589-37898 GCA_049975505.1 Desulfuromonadaceae bacterium
ACCAACAATGAGCGTATCCGGATTCTGGCGTGGATGGGGGTGATCATGCCTCTTGCCCCGGCGGTGGCACCGATTCTGGGGGGCTGGATCATGGTGTGGATGTCGTGGCGCTGGATATTTATCCTCCAGGCTGCGATCGGGGTGGTCGCCTGGCTTGGAGTGTACCGTATGGGGGAAACCAATAAGAATCTGGAGCAGACCAGTGTACTTCAGACCGTGCGTATCTATTTTGAGCTCCTGCGCAATCAGCGTTATATCTCCTATGCGCTGCTGGTTTCGCTGGTGGTGCTCCCTCATTTTGCCTTTATTGCCGCTTCTTCCGATATCTACATCAACCAGCTGCAGGTGAGTGAGCAGCAGTTCGGTTACTATTTTGCCATTAACGCTCTCGCCTTCATGTCGGGTTCACTGGTGTGTACGCGTCTGTTGCGCCTTATACGTCCCGGAACGGTGATGACCCTGGGATTCGCCGGAGTTCTTCTCGGAGGACTTGTCATGCTCGCGCGGGTTTTTCCTGGTCCCTGGGCGCTGGCACTGCCGATGGCGATAGTTGCGTTTTCGGTGGGGATGAGCCGGCCGCCGAGCAACAATCTGGTCCTGGAACAGGTGGATAAATACGCCGGTTCCGCTTCGTCCATGCTGATCTTTATCTTTTTTACCTTCGGGGCGGGGTCCATGTGGTTTATATCTTTGGCCTGGGCTGATAAAATTCACACCATAGCGCTGCTTGCGACCAGCGTTGGGGGTGTGCTCCTGTGTGTATGGGGTATACTGGTACGCATTCACAGGGTTAACGTGTGAGCAATTGCATGAATATAGTGGTTTTCAGCAGAGAGGAGAGGATATGCATCTGAGCTTCAACCTTGAAGATGCCGCGCAGGTCACCATCGGCGCCTTTGCCCTCGCGGTACCGGTGGCTTTTTCCGAAGAGGCGTGGCGCCTGGGCGAGACTCTGGCACCCTTTAATCTCGTGCTGGTTGTGGTGTTGTCACTGTTTTTTCTCGCTTTGTTTGCCTACGGGAGTGTGTTTCAGGCCCAGGTAGCGCATCGTATTCCGGTGTTTGTGGCGCGGATTGCAATTGCGTACTTCATCGCGGCACTGGTGGTGGCCCTCGTTCTCCTCTCTCTGGATAAGTTTCCCCTTTTCACCCACCCGGCAGTTGCCCTGAAACGCCTGCTTGTCATAACCATGCCCGCATCCATGGGGGCGATAGTGGTTGACAGTTTCGATAAAGAGTAGTTTCGCCGAACAGCGGGCACATTTTTTACCTTTTGTGTTATGCTTGCTGGCATCGGGTTTCTCACGCCTCGAGTAAAGGAGGGCTTATATGTCCGTGAAAATTATTATTGTCCGCCATGTTCCCAAGGATAAAGAGGAGCAGATCCGTCCTTTGCTGATGCAGATGCGTTCTGCAGCACATGCGCAGCCTGGTTATATTTCAGGCGAAACCCTGGTCAACTACGATGACCCGGAGGAGAAGGTGGTAATCAGCACCTGGAAGAGCCTGGATAACTGGAACGAGTGGTTGCGCAACCCGGAGCGCCGCCAATTACAGGGGCGCGTAGATGAAATTCTCGGTGAGGAGACGCTGTATCAGGTGTACTACAGCGGGTAGAGCATAAGCTTTGCGCGTTTATTCATAAGTAACTGTTCAGTACGGCCTTGTGGCACCCATTCCAAGGGACACGACTGTTTCAGATTGGGGCCGTCCATGGCCGTTCGACTGTCGCCGTCCGTGGCGACAGACGCCCTTTCCATGGGTACCACAAGCCCTCACCGGCAGCGGTGGTGAATAGTTACATTCATAACAGAAAGCGGGGTTTGAATGGATCAGAAGATCAATGAATTGCTCCAGCTGCGCCAGGAGGCCTTGAGTGGCGGCGGGTTCACGCGGATACGCAAACGTCATGCCCAGGGGAGTTTGAGTGCACGCGAGCGTATGGATCTGCTCCTGGACGAGGGGAGTTTTGAAGAATTTGACATGCTTAAAACCCACCGCTGCCACAATTTCGGGATGGAAAAGCGTCAGTATCCCGGGGATGGAGTAATTACCGGATTTGGCACCATCAATGGACGTCTGGTGTTTGTGTTTTCTCAGGATGCCACGGTTCTGGGCGGCTCTCTTTCGGAAACCTTTGCCGAAAAAATCTGCAAGATCATGGATATGGCGGCAAGTGCCGGAGCGCCGTTGATCGGACTCAACGATTCCGGCGGGGCGCGGATTCAGGAGGGGATCGAGAGTCTGGCCGGATATGCGGATATCTTCGAGCGCAATGTGCGCCTCTCCGGAGTGGTGCCGCAATTGTCGGGGATCTTCGGTCCCTGTGCCGGCGGCGCGGTGTATTCCCCGGCGTTGACCGATATCGTGATGATGGTGCGGCATAACAGCTATATGTTCCTCACCGGTCCCAAGGTGGTGAAGAGTGTCACCCACGAGGATGTCACCACTGAAGAGCTTGGTGGTGCCGATGTCCATACCGGGGTGAGCGGGGTGGCCCACCTGGCGTATGATTCGGATGAGGAAACCATTCGCGGACTGCGCAAGGTTCTGAGCTATCTGCCCCAGAACAATATGGAAGCCCCGCCCTGGCAGGAGAATGCTGACTCCGCGGAACGTGAAATCCCGAGCCTGGCGCAGGTTCTGCCTGCCAATGCGCAGCAGCCCTACGACATGCATCAGATCGTGATTCCGTGTATGGATAAACAGAGCTGGATGGAGCTCCAGCCCGACTATGCCCCGAATATGCTCACCGGCTTTGCGCGTCTCGATGGAGCGGTCGTTGGAGTGGTAGCCAACCAGCCCAACCATCTCGCCGGAGTGCTCGATAGTGACGCGGCGAGTAAGGCGGCGCGCTTTGTGCGCATGTGCGATGCATTTAATATTCCGCTGGTTACCTTTGTGGACGTGCCCGGGTTTATGCCCGGACGCCAGCAGGAGCACCAGGGGATCATCCGCCATGGCGCCAAACTCCTGTATGCGTATGCCGAAGCCACGGTGCCCAAAATTACCCTGATTGTGCGCAAAGCCTACGGCGGAGCATACTGCGTCATGAGTTCCAAACATCTGCGCGGGGATGTCAACTATGCCTGGCCCAGTGCAGAGATTGCAGTGATGGGGGCAAAGGGCGCAGTGGAGATCCTGTATGCGCGCGAGGCCGCGGCAACGGAAGATCCGCAGGGGTTTCTGCGCCAGAAGGAGGAGGAATACCAGAAGCGCTTCGCCAATCCTTTTGTCGCGGCAGAGCGCGGCTATGTGGATGATGTGATCCTGCCGGAGCGTACCCGTTTCCGCCTGTGTCGTGCCCTGGGAATGTTGAGCGATAAACGCAGCGAACGCCCGGCGCGGAAACACGGAAATATGCCGCTGTAGTTTCCTTTGCAATTATCTACAACAGTGAATGAGAGAGCCATAATTCCCGGTTCCAGGGACGCATAAACTCGTCCTGAGGCTTGACTGGCTCTATCCGGAAGCCACAACACCCTTCCACCGGGAACCATGGCTCTAGCACCTGAGACTATTCCAAATTAAAGTTAATAGTTGTATTGGCTTAAATAGTCAGGAGATCAGTATGTCAGTAGGATGGGAAAATGTTATTGCCGGCAATGGAGTGGGACTTGCGATCAGCGGCATAACCATTGTATTCCTCAGCCTGTTGTCCATCAGCCTCTTTATCCGTCTCCTGCCGCGTGTTCTTGCTCTGGTTGATCCCGGTTCAAGGATTCGGACAGCTGCGGCACCTGAGGTTGAGGATATCCCGGAAGCGCTGAGTGCAGCGGAAAAGGAGGCGGTTATTGCCCTGGCGCTGCACCTCGAGCTCGAATATCAGAGCGGCGAGAGCGGGCGGGTGACCTTGCGCCCCCACGCGAGTCGCTCCATGTGGAGCTCTTCCGCCCGAATGCGATCCCTTTCTTCCTGGAGTCATCATGCGTAAGTACAATCTGCAGGTTAACGGTAAAGATGTCAGTGTCGAGGTGAAAAACTTTTCCGGCGATGAGGCCGAGCTTGAAATCAATGGTGAACTCTTCCAGGTTCAGGTGCAGAACATTACCCACACTGCCGCTCCCGTCGAAGAGGAACAGAGCGATTCGGATAAACGCAGTTTCAGCTCTGCCGCAGCGATATCTGCTCCCAGGCGCCCGGCAGCCGCAGCCTCCAAAGGTTCGGTGCTTGCTCCAATCCCCGGCGTGGTCCTGAGTATCTATGTCGAGGTCGGGGATAGTGTGCGCAGCGGACAGCCGCTGCTGAAAATGGAGGCGATGAAGATGGAAAATGAAGTGAGTGCGCCTCAGTCGGGGAGTGTGAGCGCG
>JBNGCY010000013.1:0-36406 GCA_049975505.1 Desulfuromonadaceae bacterium
ATGGCCGTTCGACTGTCGCCGTCCGTGGCGACAGACGCCCTTTCCATGGGCACCACAAGTCCTCACCGGTAGCGGTGGTGAATAATTACATAAATAAAAGCCCCACCGCTTTCGCGATGAGGCTTATATTCTGGCGTCCCCAGGGGGATTCGAACCCCCGTCGCCGCCGTGAAAGGGCGGTGTCCTGGGCCAGGCTAGACGATAGGGACGTACTGGATAAAAAAATGGTGAGCCGGGGGGGGATCGAACCCACGACCATCTGATTAAAAGTCAGATGCTCTACCAACTGAGCTACCGGCTCACAACGTGGAGTGTTATACGCGATGCGGTTTTTGAAGTCAATGCTTTTTTGTCAAAAATTCAACCGCGTTAGCACAACCTGACAAGTGTAGGTTATTCGCCGTTAAACGGATCGCGAATCTGGATGGTCTGGTCGCGGCGCGCCCCCACCGAAGCCAGAACTACCTGACATTTACACACCTCTTCGAGCTTATTCAGGTAGCTGCGCGTTTGCGGTGGGAGTTCGTCATAGGTGGAAATATTACTGATGTCGGTATTCCAGCCGTCAATTTCTTCATAGACCGGTTTGCACTGGCTGAGAATACTTGCATCATTGGGGAAGTTGGTGAGCATCTCTCCCTTATAGCTGTACGCCGTACACACCTTGATGCAGTCGAACTTATCGAGAACATCGAGTTTGGTGATTGCGAGCCCGGTAAGGCCGTTGGTGCGCACAGCTTCGCGCAGGGCCACGGCATCAAACCATCCGGTGCGGCGCGGGCGTCCGGTGGTGGCGCCGAATTCTACCCCGGCTCTACGGATTCTTTCGCCCACCCCATCGTCGAGTTCAGTAGGGAACGGCCCCTCCCCCACACGGGTTACATATGCTTTGGAGATGCCGATAACTTCGTTGATAAAGCGGGGACCGAACCCGGCACCGATGGAAGCACCGCCGGCGATGGTAGAGGATGAAGTGACATACGGGTACGTACCGTGATCTACATCCAGCAGACTGCCCTGAGCGCCTTCAAACAGGATATTTTCCCCTTTGGTGCGGCACGCATCCAGGAGAACGGAGCTGTTGCCTACAAAGCGCTTCAGCACCTCGCCATAGGCGCGGTACTCATCCAGAATCTGCTCTTCGTTCAGGGGTGGCTGTTTGAGAAAGTGCTCGAGGAAGAAATTCTTTTCCGGCAGGAGTTCTTTCAGCTTTGCGGCGAAGCGCTCGGGCTCGATCAGGTCTATGAGCCTTATCCCCCGGCGTCCCACTTTGTCTTCGTAGGTGGGGCCGATCCCCCGCCCTGTTGTGCCGATGCGGCGCTCGCCGGGCTTGTTCTCGCGCGCGATATCGATCTCTTTGTGGTAGGGCATGATGATATGCACATTGCGGTCAATCACCAGTTGAGAATCATCCTGAAGATACCCCTTCTTTTTGAGGCCTTCGATCTCTTCGATGAATACCTTGGGATCGAGTACAACCCCGTTGCCGATGATACATTTTTTCCCCTCGTGCAGAATGCCGGAAGGGATTAGATGGAGGACGGTTTTTTCGTCCCCGACAACCAGAGTGTGCCCGGCGTTATTCCCGCCCTGATAGCGGACTACCGCATGCGAGCGTTCGGTATAAATATCCACTACCTTGCCTTTGCCTTCGTCGCCCCACTGAGCGCCAACGACTACAACGTTTGCCATGTGAGTTTTCTCCTTTGGTATATTATAAATCAACCGGGCTGCTGAGCAGAGCAGAAACCGTTGATTGTCTGATTTCCCGGGTTTTAAAAGATTGAATGGTGGCGCTTTCCCCGTCGCTGCCGATGCTGATCAGAGTACGGCAGTGAAATTTGCGCACTTCGTGCGCATCGGGTTCGGAGCCGAACCTGGTACATGCCGATCTGCCTTGTGCCCGCAGATGGCGCGCAAGTTTATAGGCTTTGCTGTCGTTGTGCTCCTCTGTATTGATGAGGATATCCACCCCCGGTTGTGCGGCTTCTTCAAGAATGTCCGACATGGAGAACAGCAGATTCAGCAGATTGAAGGCGAAACCGGTCGCCGGGGTGGGACGGCCGTAATTGGCCGTGAGTCCGTCATAACGTCCCCCCAGACACACCGCCTCGCCGAAGCCGCTCAAAAATCCCTGGAAGGTGACGCCGGAGTAGTAGTCCAGACCGCGCAATTCACCCAGATCTAGGGTGATGCGGGCATCACTCTGATGCAGATCCAGAATGCGGATTACCTCATACAGGTTGTCCAGAGCGCGTTTTGAGCGTTCATTACTGACGGCGGCAGCGGCATGCTCCAGAACCTCGCGCCCGCCGAAGAGGCGTGGCAGCGCAAGGAGTTCATCCCCTTGGGCGCTGCTGATATTGAGTTTTTCAAGCTCTGCCTTCAGACTGGAGCTGTCCTTGTGCAACAGATGCTGTTCGAGGGTGCTTTTCTGGGCCGCATCCAGATCCAGCCCCTGGAGGACGCCGCGGTAGAATTCCACCTGGCCGATGTCGATGGTGTACTCAGGCGCCCCCAGCTGCTCCAGACATTCGAGGGCCATGGCGATCATCTCCGCATCTGCGCTCGCAGATGGCGTCCCGATCATCTCCACGCCGGACTGGAAAATTTCGCGATTTTTGCCCGCCTGCTGCTCGGTATGGCGCAGAACCCGCCCCGAATAGCTTAGACGCTGGGGCAGGGGAGCCTCGTGCATGCGGGTGGCAAAGATACGTGCCACCTGCGGCGTGATATCCGGCGGGAAGGCGAGCAGCTCTCCGCTGTGGCGATCGTCAAAACGCTGGGTGCAGCTGTGCAGATCGCTGCCGAGGCCGCGTTCGAGCACATTGTGAAACTCCAGTGCCGGGGGAATGATGGTCTGGTAACCCCAGGCTTTAAAGGTCTGATGGAGTTTCTCCTGGATGTAGTGGATTTTTACCGCGTTAACCGGAAGAAAATCTTTGACCCCTTTGGGGATCATGGCTTCGCTGGGTAAATTGTGTGCATTCATTTAAGGGTATCCGTACTTAAAGGGTGAAGATCGTCTGCCATGGGGGGCAGGGTTACCTGACGCGCAGAAATAATACGCGGATCCTGGCGCAGTTTTTCCATTACCGCATCGGGGATGGTATGGTCGACGGTGAGAAGAGAAACCGCTTTGCCGCTGTTTTCGCGCCGGGATAGATTCATCATGGCGACATTGATGCCGGCCTGTTCGAGCACGGTGCCGAGCAGGGCAAGAACCCCGGGTTTGTCGAGATTGTTCACCACCAGAATGGTGCCCTCGGGAATATTTTCCACCTGATAGCCGTCGACGCGGATAATGCGGCATTCCCGATTTAAAAACAGTGCTCCGCTCACCGACTGAGTTCCTTCCTCACCACTGATTCTGAGGGTAAGGGTGTTTGAATAACCGTCGGTAACATTGGTGCGGGTCTCTTTAACTTCAATCCCGCGTTTCTGGACAATGTGGCGCGCATTGACATAGTTGACCCTGGATCCGATTATCGGGGTCAGCAGGCCCTTCAGCGCCGCCATGCTCATGGGCTCTGTGGGATAGTTGATCACGCTGCCCGCGTACTCAATGCTGATGCTGTTGAAGGGCTTATTGAGCAGCTGAGCCAGGAACGATCCCAGTCGTTCGGCCAGATTCAGGTACGGCCACAGGGTTTTGAGCTGATCGGCATTTACTGAAGGCACATTGAGGGCGTTGTTGACCACACCGCGCTGAAGAAAGTCGAGCACCTGCACGGCTGCCTGTTTAGTCACATTTATCTGCGCATCCACAGTGGCGGCGCGCAGATGCGGGGTGCAGATGACGCTGTCCATCTGCAGCAGGCGGTTTTTGACATCCGGAGGTTCGACCGCAAAAGCGTCGAGGGCGGCGCCGGCGACGATGCCGCTCTCCAGAGCTTCGATAAGGTCTTCCTCATTCAGAAGGCGCCCGGAGGCGCAGTTAATCAGATAACATCCCCGTTTCAGGCGCGCAAAGGTGGAGGCGTTGAGCATCTCTTCGGTTTCCAGATTCAGCGGAACGTGAAGAGAGAGAAAGTCAACATTTTCAAGCAGCTCATTGAAAGAGACCTTGCGCGCCCCAAGATTTTTGATCACCTCGGCCGACAGGTAGGGATCGTAAAGGATGGTCTCCATGCTCAGGCCGCGGGCAAATTCAATTACGCGCCGCGCGATCTTGCCGCCACCGATGATTCCCAGCGTTTTGCCGTGGATGTCGGAGCCATTGAAGGGAGCGGAATCCCATTTGCCCTGCTTTACCGCAAAACACGCCTGGGGGATGCGCCGCGCCAGGGCGAGCATCATGGCGATGGTGTGTTCCGCCATGGTGGTTGTGCTTCCCGAAGGGGTATTGGTTACTACGACTCCCTTCTGGTTGGCTGCGTGCATATCGATATTTTCCACCCCGATGCCGGCACGGGCAATGATGCGCAGGCTGTTGGCTGCTTCAAGCAACTCAGCGTCAACCTCGGTGCCGCCGCGCACGAGAAGAGCCTCGGCATCCGCAATTGCCGCGCGCAGCTCTTCGCGCTCGATGCTCGGACGGTAGTCGAGCTTGATCCCCTCGGCATTCTTCAGGATTTCAAGCGCTTCAGGGGAAAAATTGTCGCAAACAAGGATTTTCAATGCTATGACCTGTCATTGAAGAAGGGTAAACACAGGATGTGCCCAGGACATCAGGCGGTGTCTCTGAGCACATCAGCTTCAAACTAGCAACAGGGTATACTACTGTCAAGTTCAAAGGCGGCGGGATGACATAAGCTCTGTATTGTGTAACCTGCTCCGCCTTTATCTGGCGGTAGCGCTGCCGGTGGTGCTCCCGGGCACATGCGCGTGTGGGAGCATTTCGTTGAATAAAAGAGGCTGTTCGTGATACATCTAGCGGGTTTGGAAAATTATTTTATGGTTCCCGGTATAAGCAGCTGTTGCCGGCGCTACAGGCTGATCTGAGAGCCCTGGAATGGCGGGCCGATCCCGGGATGAGTTTATACGTATGGTTTTGTGATTTGAGCTTCCGGTTGTTTTTTCCGTGAAGCGCCTACCCACAACAGAACAGGACAGGCAATTATGGCACAGAAAATTACCCGTGAAGAAGTGGAACATGTGGCGCGTCTGGCGCGTCTGGAGTTTTCATCGGCGGAAGTGGAAGCTCTTACCAGTCAGCTCGATACCATTCTGGCCCATGTGGAACAACTGAATGAACTGGATACCGAAGGGGTGGAGCCGACATCTCACGCTGTTGTGCTCGAAAATGCCTTTCGTGCGGATGAAGTCAGGGATTCCATCGGAGTGGAGAAGGCTCTGCAGAATGCCCCGGCCCAAGCGGAGGGATGCTTTGGAGTGCCCAAAGTGATTGAATAGATCAGATCTTGTCAATTTGCATCCCCCTGCACAGCATACATAGTTATAGATGTCACGGAGTTAAAATGGAACTTACCGATCTAACACTTCATGAAATGATCCGTCGGCTTGGCGCAGGTGAAATCACCTCTGTCGCTCTTACTCAGGCCTGTCTTGAGCGTATAGATGCCACGGATTCAGACCTCAATGCGTTTATCAGCGTGTGTCGGGATGAAGCCCTTGCCGCGGCACGGGAAGCGGATGCCCGTCTGGCAAAGGGGGACGCCCCGGCCCTTACCGGAGTGCCGGTGGCGCTGAAGGATATCTTTGTAACGCAAGGCATAAAAACCACCTGCGCATCCAGAATTCTTGCGAATTTCATCCCCCCCTATGACGGTACCGCAGTCCGGAAACTCAAGGAGCAGGGGGCGGTGATTGTGGGCAAGCTCAATATGGATGAGTTTGCCATGGGCAGTTCCAACGAAAACAGCGCCTACGGTGCGGTGCGCAACCCCTGGAACCTGGACAGGGTTCCAGGTGGATCTTCAGGTGGCAGTGCCGCATGTGTGGCCGCACGCCAGGTGCCCGCAAGTCTGGGAACCGATACCGGAGGATCGATCCGGCAGCCGGCCTCCCACTGCGGGGTGGTGGGGCTGAAACCCACCTACGGCAGGGTTTCGCGCTATGGCGTGGTCGCGTTTGCCTCATCCCTGGATCAGGTGGGTCCTCTGGCGCGCAATGTGCGTGACTGTGCCATCATGCTTCAGGCAGTGGCGGGATATGACCCTATGGATTCCACCTCTGTAGATACTCCGGTGCCCGATTATCTCTCCGGCCTGGAAGAGGGCGTAGAGGGGATGAAGATCGGTCTGCCTCAAGAATATTTTGTCTCCGGACTGGATCCGGAAGTGAAGCAGGCGGTGGAGCAGGCGGTGGAGCGCTACCGGGAGCTCGGCGCTGAAGTTGTTGAAGTGAGCCTTCCACATACGCGCTATGCGGTGTCGTGCTATTACCTGATCGCAACGGCTGAAGCTTCGAGTAACCTGGCGCGCTACGACGGGGTGCGCTTCGGCGAACGAGTGGACCCGGGCAAAGGGCTTATCGATATGTACACCGCAACGCGCTCTGAAGGGTTTGGTGCCGAGGTGAAACGGCGTATCATGCTCGGCACCTATGCCCTTTCTTCGGGGTATTACGATGCCTACTATCTCAAGGCGCAGAAGGTGCGCACCCTGATCCGCAATGATTTTCTTTCAGCGTATGAAAAGGTTGACTGCATCCTTACTCCGGTAGCGCCGACTCCGGCCTTTGCTCTGGGGGATAAGACCGCGGATCCGCTGCAGATGTATCTTTCCGACATTTTCACCCTATCGGCGAACCTCGCGGGAATCTGCGGTTTGAGCCTGCCATGTGGGCGCTCTGAAAACGGAATGCCCATCGGCTTTCAGTTGCTCGGTAAACCGTTTGACGAGGCCGGACTGTTGCGTACCGGATTTGCGTATGAACACACGGAAAAATGGCACGAAGCGCGCCCGAGCATATAGGAAAGGTTGCATAATACCATGAGTGATACATATGAAGTAGTAATCGGGCTGGAAGTGCATGTCCAGCTTACCACCCAGACCAAGATATTCTGCGGCTGCACCACCGAGTACGGCAGCAGCCCCAACAGCCATACCTGTCCGGTGTGTCTGGGGATGCCCGGAGCTCTGCCGGTTCTCAACCGCCAGGTGGTGGAGAATGCCATCAAAGCCGGATTGGCAACCAACTGCAGTATCGCTCCGCGCTCCATCTTTGCGCGGAAAAATTATTTTTATCCCGATCTGCCCAAAGGGTATCAGATCTCCCAGTTTGAGCTTCCGGTCTGTGAACACGGTTATCTGGATATCGAAACCGAAGAACGCGGAAAACAGCGTATCGGTATCACCCGCATTCACATGGAGGAGGATGCAGGCAAACTGCTTCACAGCAATGAGCCGGGTGTGGGTTCGCTGGTGGATCTGAACCGGGCATGTACTCCTTTGCTGGAGGTGGTATCCGAGCCGGATATGCGCAGCAGTGATGAGGCTATTGCATATCTGAAGCAGCTGCATCAGATTGTGCGCTATCTGGATATCTGCAACGGCAATCTCGAAGAGGGCTCGTTCCGCTGCGATGCCAACGTCTCCGTGCGGCCGCGCGGCCAGAAGGAATTCGGCACCCGCACTGAGCTCAAAAACATCAACTCCTTCCGCTTTATCAAGGAGGGGATCGAATACGAGGTGGAACGCCAGATCGAGCTTATTGAAGATGGGGGCGAAGTGGTGCAGGAAACGCGCCTGTTTGACAGCGACAGCGGTACCACCCGCTCCATGCGCGGCAAGGAGGAGGCGCACGACTATCGCTATTTCCCCGACCCGGATCTGGTTCCACTGGTGATTGATTCAGAATGGGTGGCGCAGGTCAGGGACGAGATGCCGGAACTGCCGGTAGAAAAGATGCAGCGCTTTATAACCGAGTTCGATCTGCCCGCCTCCGTGGCCGAAGTCCTGACCGCCGAGCGTTCTTTTGCCGAGTACTTTGAAGCCTGCACCCGCCTGCACAAGGATGCGCGTGCCTGCGCCAACTGGGTGATGGGCGATATCCAGCGTATGCTCAACGAAACCGGGATGGATATAGAGCAGATTCCGGTTACTCCGGAAATGCTGTGCGGCATTCTGGAACGGATTGCTGACAACACCATCTCCGGCAAAATCGGCAAGCAGGTGTTTGACCTCATGTGGGAGAGCGGCAAAGATGCAGACACCATCATCGAGGAGCAGGGGCTGAAACAGGTAACGGATAGCGGCGCGCTTGAAGCAATGGTGGATGAAGTGATTGCCGCCAATCCGGCTCAGGCCCAGGAATTCAAGGAAGGAAAGGATAAGCTCCTGGGATTTTTTGTCGGTCAGGTGATGAAAGCGAGCCGGGGCAAGGCGAATCCGGGAATGGTTAACGAATTGCTGCGCAAGAAATTGCGGGGTGAATAAGTCTCCCTGTAACTTCACCACCGCTACCGGTGAGTGCTTGTGGTACCCATGGAAAGGGCGTCTGTCGCCACGGACGGCGACAGTCGAACGGCCATGGACGGCGCAAAGTGTCCCTTGGAATGGGTGCCACATGGCATTACTGAGTAGTTTTTGAAAGGAACAGATTCTTGAATTATACAGACAAAAACCCTCTGAGGCCCATATACTATGCCGACGGGTGCTGCCATATGCTCGATCAGCGCCTGCTTCCCGACGAAGAGAAGTGGTACGCATACACTGACTACCGCGAGATTGCCGAAGCGATAAAAACCATGGTGGTGCGCGGGGCTCCGGCTATCGGGGTGGCGGCGGCGTATGGCGCCGCATTTGCCGCGCGTGAACTTACGCAGTGCACATATCCCGAATTTCAGCAGCGTTTTGAAACATGCTGCGATGAGCTGGGCGCCACCAGACCCACGGCGGTTAATCTGTTCTGGGCTCTGAAGCGGATGCAGCGCTGTGTTGTCCGGGCGGGCTCCGATGCAATACCGGCGCAGATAGCAGCAGATCTTCTCGAAGAGGCCCGGAGCATCGCCGTAGAGGATGAAGCGATCAACAAAGCTCTGGGGCAGCAGGGGCAGACCCTGCTGCCGCAACGCGCCACCATCCTGACCCACTGTAATGCCGGCGCCCTTGCCACGGCCGCTTACGGTACCGCTCTGGGGGTGGTGCGGGCTGCAGTTGCGGCAGGGAAAGAGATTGCGGTGGTTGCGGATGAAACCCGTCCCTTCCTTCAAGGGGCGCGGCTCACAGCATGGGAACTTAAGAAGGACAACATCCCCGTGACCCTGATCTGCGACAACATGGCGGGTTATATGTTGCAGCAGGGGCGCATTGACGCCATTATTGTCGGCGCGGACCGGGTTGCGGCCAACGGGGATACCGCCAACAAGATCGGTACCTATTCCCTTGCAGTTCTGGCGCATTTTCATCAGGTGCCGTTTTATGTTGCCGCGCCGGTATCCACTATCGATTTTTCCATTGCCGACGGCAGCGCAATCCCCATCGAAGAGCGCGATCCGGCTGAAGTAACCTCCTGTGGCGGAAAACGTATCGCCCCCGAGGGTGTGGATGTGTATAACCCGAGCTTTGATGTCACTCCGGCGCATTTGATCCACGCGATTATTACCGAGCGCGGTGTAGCGCGGGGGGATTACCTGCGAACCCTGAAGACTTTTCAAGGGTAAAGGATAGAGGAGCCTATGCTCAGCACGATGCATACAGAGATGGAGCAGTTACTCGAACAGGGTGATGAGGCTTCGGAGCGCATAACTGAACTCTTTGCGCGTGCCGGATTCAACGAACCCGAACGTTCGTGCGTGAATATTCTGCTTCTGCGTGATTTGCTCGGTGACAGCACCATCAGTGCTGCTGCCGCACATCAGGCCACCACCTGTGCTGATCCTGATATGGCTCTCAATAATCTGGAGCGCTGTGCTCAATGCATCGATCCTGAGGCGATGCGCCACTGCCTTCAGCGTGAGGATAATCGCCGTGCCCTGATGCGGGTTCTCGGCGCATCAACCTTTCTTTCCAATATCATCTGTCGCTACCCGCATGTGTTTCCTCCTCTGTTTGTTGCAGCAGATATCTTCGCCACCAAAGAAGTTGCGCAGATGGTGGCCGAGCTCGAAGAGATGCTTGACGGAAGCTCGGCCTTTGCGGAGTTGCAGCAGACTTTGCGCCAGTACAAATACCGCGAAATTCTGCGCATCGGCGCCATGGACCTGAGCCTCGATGCTCCTCTGGAATATATCACCGCGGAGCTCTCATCCCTGGCGGCGGCGACTCTCGAAGTGGCGGTGCGGTTCTGTTCCGGCCTGCTTCAGCAGGAGTACGGACGCCCTTTCATTGATGAACCCCAGGAGGGCGAGGGGGATGTGGCTGAGCTCACGGTGCTGGGCATGGGTAAACTGGGGGGAAATGAACTCAATTTCTCCTCCGATATCGACCTGATCTTCTTCTACACCTCCAGCCATGGCAGAACCAGCGGTGTTGATGGGGATGAAGAAACACGAATTGACCTGCACAATTACTTCATCAAACTCGCGGAGATGGTAAAACGCGCTATCAGTCAGGCCACAGAGGACGGGTTCGTGTTCCGGGTTGATCTGGATCTGCGCCCGAATGGCAGACATGGAGAGATTGCGTGTTCGGTGGCGGCGGCAGAAGCCTACTACGAAAGCTGGGGGCAGAACTGGGAACGCAGCGCCATGATGAAGGCGCGTCCCGTGGCCGGGAGTATCGAACTCGGTGAGCGTATTCTTAAAATGCTCGAGCCGTTTATATACCGGCGCTACCATGACTACGGCATGGTGGAAGATCTGAAGCAGATGAAGCAGAAGATCGACAGCAGCCTGACCAAACAGCATGAAAGTGAAACCAATCTCAAGCTCGGACGCGGCGGGATCCGGGAGATCGAATTTTTCATTCAGGCCCTCCAACTCGTGTATGCGGGGAAAAATCCGCGCGTACGCGAGCGCAGTTCTCTTAAGGCTCTGAAGCTGCTCCACGATGAAGGCTATCTGAGTGAGAAGGAGATGCGCTATCTGCGCGAAGCGTATATCTTTCTGCGCACCGTGGAACATCGCATCCAGGTGGTACAGGAGCGTCAGACCCACAATCTCCCCAAAGGGGAACATGAAATGCGTACTCTCGCGCGCCGTTGCGGGTTTGCGGATGCTGCTGCGTTCAAACGGGAACTGGAGTTACACCGGGGGAATGTCACGCGCCTGTACCGCGATCTGTTCTATTCGAGTGAGGATGAAATTCGCGATGAGATCAGCGACGAAATCGGGTATCTGTTCGACCATACCACCGATCCGCAGATGGCGAAGGAGATCCTGGAAGCGAATGGCTTTGTGGATGTGGATACGGCTTTCAACTCTCTGATGCGCCTGTGTGAAGGAACCATCGGCCCTCCCATGACCCGCCCGGTGCGGCGCTATTATGATCGCATTGCCCCCCTGCTTCTGCAGGAGGTGTTGCACTCGCCGGAGCCGGATATGGCGCTGCGCTACCTGGAGAAATTCCTCCAGAGTCTGCATGCGCGCGGGCCTTTTTACGCTCTGATGGCGGAAAACCACAACATTATTCACATTCTCATCTCTCTGTTCGGAACCAGCACCCTGCTGTCGCGCTTTTTCATCCAGCACCCTGAACTCCTGGATTCTCTGGTTTCAAGCGGCTATGCGGAAAGCTATAAGACCGTGGAGCAGCAGCGGGAGGATTTGCAGGAGCGTCTGGAAGCGTGCGGTGGTAACTATGAAGCCCAGCTCGATGCCTTGCGGCGTTTTCGCAATGAGGAGTTTCTGCGCATTGCCCTCAACGATCTCAAGGGTTCAACCGTGATCGGGGTAGGGCCGAACCAACTCAGCGGACTTGCTCAGGTGTGTCTGGAAGCGGCAGTGGATCTTGCCTATTCGCAGATGCCGGCGCGCTTCGGAAAACCCTTTTACCGTGATGAGGATGGCAACCTGGTGAAGGCGGAGCTGGCGGTTCAGGCCATGGGTAAACTCGGGGGGATGGAGCTCAACTACCACTCCGACCTTGACATAATCTTTATGTTCAGCGACCGCGGCCATACCCGCGCTGTGGATCAGAATAACCAGGTGCGCGAAAATGCAAAAGATTTCAGACAGATCACCAATCAAGAGTACTTTGCCAAACTGTGCCAGCGCATAATTTCCGCCCTGACCCTTATGACCAGTGAAGGGAGGGTGTATGAAATCGACACCCGTCTGCGCCCTTCAGGCAATCAGGGGCCGTTGGTGACAAGTCTGGCAGCGTATGAAGATTATCACCTCACCCGCGCGCAGATCTGGGAACGCCAGGCTCTGACCAAAGCCAGGGTTGTGGTCGGTTCAGCATATATGGTTGAGCGCATTGAAAAGATAAACAGCATCATCACCTGGGAACGCCCGGTCCCGGAGGATCTGCGTGCGGAAATATACCGGCTGCGTGAACGCATGGAAAAGGAGATTGCGCGTGAAGACAGCAATCATCTCAATATCAAAACCGGACGCGGCGGCCTGGTGGATGTGGAGTTTCTCACCCAGTACATCCAGCTCAAGCATGGGAGGGAATTCCCCTCTATCCGCGAACCCAATACCTTAAAAGCGCTGCAGATGATCAAACAGGAAAACCTCCTGTCTGAGGCAGTGACGCGTGAGCTGATCAGCGGTTATACCTATCTGCGTCGCCTGGAAAATAAACTCCGCCTGGTGCACGATCAGTCCATCAGTGAAATAGCTACCGATCGGCACAATCTGCGCAAGCTTGCGCGTCTTATCGGCTGCAGCGGGACCTCGAGGCCTTCTGAAGAGGTGTTCTACGCGGAATATCAGGAGCAGACATCCACCTTGCGCCGTCTGTTCAATCAGTACCTGAATCCGGCGCTTGAAGAACCTGGGGTAGGGGAAGATATAAGTTGATTCTGAAGTAATTTTAGGAGTTTGAAATGCGTTTGCCTAAAGTTGTTGTTTCCGGGTTGATATTCATTTTACTTTCCGGCTGCGGGTGTATCGATACCCCGTATATCCCGTGTCTGTAGTTCCGGATTTAATTCCGGATCGAGCATGTGCCGCGTCTGAACGTTGCGCATCGCGTTGAGCATACTCTTTTTTATGTGCGGGATCTGCTCCTGCAGATCGGTGAGCAGCGCTTTGACTTTCCGGCGGTTCTGGTCCTGGTGCATTTCCTGCGGGCAGCCGCATCCAATAATGGGCAGATGTGTGGTTTCCGCCCATGCTCGGATGAGATCCTCTTCCACATACACCAGAGGGCGGATAATACACTGCTCCCCATTGTCCGCCAGCATTCTGGGACTCATGGCGGCAGTGGTTCCGGAAAAAAACTGATTTAGCAGCAGGGTTTCAATAAAGTCATCCAGGTGGTGTCCGAGGGCGACTTTATTGCATTGAAGGCGCTGCGCCAGAGTGTAAAGGGCTCCGCGGCGCAGCCGCGCGCAGAACGCACAGTACGACGAGGCGGGGCGTTTGTGTTCCCGGATGATCTGTGCGTTTCTGGTTTCCTCGATATGCAGTTCCAGCCCCAATTCAGCAACAGCAGTGCGCAGGGATTCACACCTGAAGGTTGTGAATCCCGGATGGATTGTAGCTGGGATAAGGGTGAATTTAACCGGAGCTTTGCGCTGGAGCCCTGCCAGGGTATTAAGCAGAGCCCAGGAGTCCTTTCCGCCCGAGAGGGCGACAAGAATGCGATCTCCCTCCTCTATGAGATTGAAATCCCCTATGGCTTTGCCTGCGAGGCGTTGAATGGTTTGAAATATTGAAGGCGGCATCGATATCTCTGAAAGTCATGGCTGTTATGTATTGCTGATATATCAGGTATTTATAGCAGAGATATGCTCTTGATTCCATAGGGGCAGGTATAAAAAAGGCCGACCATATCGGGATATGGCCGGCCTCTTCATCTTGCTCTGCCTGCTATTTTAAACTACAGGCTGATACCTGATCTTACTCTTCATTGCCAGAGTAGTAGGTTGTGGGTTTTGCTCTGTCGTCGAGGCTGATCGTCTGCTCCCATTCGCGCCAGAGTTGCGCCTGCGACATATTTCCGAATGGCTTGTACCACAGCTGGACAGTTACATCCATATCGCGTTCTGCGGCAACCTGAGTAGTTTCCCCTTCGGGGGTTTCTACTTCAGTGACCGGGTAGAAGATCTCAAAGCGTTCATGTACTTCGTGTCCGGGATGGAGAGCTGTGTCATCGATAATAGAGCTCTTCTCGTAGGGGCCGCGGCCCATGTTGTTACCGCGTGCCATGAGTGCCGGAGTAGGCATGTAGATAATTTCCTCTTTAAACAATTCGTCATCTTCAAATGTGCTGGCTTTTACCGACAGAACCAGTCGGTTGGGGGTCGGTCAGCCATCGGGGATGCCGTGTCCGGCTTTGTTTTCCATCTCTACGTTAACAACTACTTTGGGGCGCAGGGTGCTACCGTCGAGCCACTGAGATGCGAATGCATCTACATGGAAGTCTACAGCCATTTCCTGCATCTTTTTGTCGCTGTAGCTCAGGATCTTGTGACCCAGGCCACTTTCATGCATATGGCATTCCTGACATGTTTTGTGTCCACCGCCGGCTTTGTAGGCCCACATATAGCTGCCATACAGATGCGCGCACTGGGTCGGATTTTCAAGTTCGAGATTTGGCCCCATCCCATGGCACTGACCACAGAGGATTGATTCATCCATGATGAGGCTGCGTTCCATCTTGGGGAAGTTCTCATCCATATGCTCCCCTTTGTTGAACCCGTATACAGTGTCGTGCTGTGGATATCCATCGGTCCATTTATGGGTGATGGCATTGCGGTTATGACAGATGAGGCAGTTGATATCCAGAGCCTGAAGGGTTTCACTAAGGCGTTGACTGGTTTCGACAGCATCTTCGTTGTCGGGGTCATTAAGAGCGGCTATGGCATTGTCATACCATTCGAGTAGTGTTTCAGCGAGTTCTACCGCAACTTCGTCTGTTGCATCAGCCAGCTGCGGCAGGTGGCACTTCATACATCCCATCCAGTGCTCAACTTTGATATCATCGGTATCCTCAACTCCTGAGTATTCCCAGGACATGAAGCCGTTTTTCATGGCAGTGATCATGGTAGCAGCTGCACGACCAGTGCCATAGATGGAACGGGCATGGGGTGACGCATCCCACTCTGCGTGATTGTCCGGATGGCAGCCAACACAGGAGGACACATCGTACATATCGATGAGTTCCTGCAGGCTTTCGGCTTTGCCCTTTTTACCCGCTATGGTGTTGTCTCGTCCAACCCCTGCTCCCAGAGCAAATGCGAGGCTGGTGGTCAGGCACAAAACCACAGCTGTAAGGCTGATGATTTTCAGTGTCTTCATAGTTTCTCCCTATAGAAATAAACGAAATGAAGCCCCTGTCATCTGACAGGGGCTTCGATACAGCAATGGTAAGGTTTAGCAGCCTACGAGCGCGGAAGCTGCAGGAGTAGCTTTCTTGCTGCTGCTCTTTACCTTCATTTTTACTTCATCGCCTTCGCTGATATCTTTGGCGTCAGCTTTGCTGACTTCAATAGTAACCTCATTGCCTTTTACCTTGGTTACTTCACCGCTTACTGTAGCAGCCAGGGCTGTGCTGGTGATACCGGCAAAAAATGCGAGAGCAACGAGCAGTACGATAATTTTTTTCATTTCCAGTTCTCCTTTACATGGTTTTGATGGTTTGTGAGTTCCGACATGGTTAATGTTACATAACCAAACTCTTAGGTAGTAATGTATATGTAATTCTGAAACCTGTCAATAAGGATGAGCGTTCTTTTTAAAACCACGCTTCCAAGGTCAGATATACCTGGTCCATGCTGTCGATTGGCGCAAAGAACTGTGCGTTGAGGGGATCGTCAAGTTCATCTACATCTACGGGAGCGCCGAGCCAGTTGCCGCTGCCGGTGTAGTCGTACTCGTAGTGCTGGTATCCAAGACGCATGAAGGCTTTGGCCTTGTCGCTCAACAGATAACCTACAGGCAGATCCCAGATCATGTAGGCTTCACCTACGTGACCGCGGGTGGCGAGTTTTGCCTGAGTCATGTCGTCGTGGGCGGGAGTCATGGAGATCCAGTACTCGGTACCGTAGTTGTACTCAAGCCCGAACTTCAGACCCTGATCCGGCATGTCGTAGCGGAGTCCGCCGTAGATGGCATAGCCGTCCTTGGTGCCTGGATCTTCCCACCAGGAGCCGAGGAGGGTGGAGCCCATTTCATCAGTGCCGGAGGGATCAGTGTGGCTCCAGCCGCCTGCGAGGAAGTAGTTAAGGTCTGCAGCTTTGTCCATGTAGACGAAGGAAGTGTGGTAGATATTCCCAAGGTTTTCACGATTCAGCATGCCATCCCCTGTGCCCATGGCCATTTCCAGCGGATTGGCAAAATCTACCCCCGCCGGTACGTTAACGATGTTAGCGGCAAGGAACGCCTGGATGTTCATGAAACGATCACCTTTGTTGATGATATCCCAGCTGATGCCGCCAAAATCCATATCATCAAGCTCGTTGGAGCTGTCGGTGGGACCGGCCTCGAAGCCGCGTCCGTAGCAGAAGCGGATTTTGCTGTAGCCCATGAAGTCAAATGGATTCTGGAATACCGCACCAATAGTGGCGCCGTCGAAGGCATAGTCCATGAAATTCACCGGCGTAGCCATGCGGGTGTTGTTATCCAGTCCCAGGCGCAGCTGCGCGGGAGGACCATCGGTGGTGGGGCGGCGTCCAACAGAGATCCACATGGGCAGATCTGCAACATTGATCCAGTTGATGTAGGCACGATCCACACGCAGGACACTGTCGTTAGGCTGACGTGTGGTGGCACCGTCCATCTGGCTGAAGCTGTTCATATAGTACGGGCCTACGGCGGTAGGATTATTCTGCATTCCCCACGCTTTGTACATAGCGAGGCGCCCCTTGAACTCCAGGTTGTCGGAGATATCCGCTTTCATGCCGAGGCGGAAGCGGTTGGTGTAAAGGATGTCGTTTTCCCAGTTGTCGTCATCTTTCATGGAATAACCGCTGGTGACTCCAGCCTGGTTAACCCCGGCCAGCGCTGTGGGGAACGCTGCGGCGAATGCCGGTGTCCCAGGCATGATGCCCTGTTGCATTAGGCCCATTTCGGCCAGAGCTGCAGGCAGATTTTCCATCATCCCTTTGCGTTGGGCAGGGGAGTAGCTGCTCATCATACCGAGAATGGACTGGGTATCCATCCCTGTTACCGTATTCATGTCGGCAACAGCGCTAGCAATATCCATCGCACTCCAGTATCCCTTGGTATCGGTGTCACTGTAGTCCAGGCGGAAGCGGTAATCGCCGGAGAACTGGATGCGGCTCGCGGCATCCCATTTTTCCGCGCTGGTTTCGAGCATCTCCACCGAGTCGGTGTTGTAATCGGCTGCTTCCTGCACCTCTTCGAGTTGGGCGCGCATCTCTTCGAGTTGTTCTACAAGCATTTGTACCTGTTTTTCGAGCTGAGCCGCCGAGGGCGCGGCAAATGCGCCTGCGGGCAGCAGCATCAGGGTTGCAAGTAGCACTCCTAACGTCTTTTTTACCATAGTATTGCCTCCTGAGTGGTAAGTGTTGGTGCGGGGTCATGCCCCAGCGAGTAACCGGCCGCAGACCATCCGCGGCTTGATGTTCCGGCAGTGCATAATTCAGATGTCGACATATCTCAATATCACGATGTATGCCAAATAATATAAATGACTGAATATGCGTGATATACCCTTTAAGGAGGCTGAAGCCTGGAAGGATAAGGACGCTGGAATACGCGGATACGCGGTGGAATATAGTGATTTGACCGAATTGCTTCAGACAGACAGATGCAGGATGATTTTGTGCAGAAAAAACGCCTTCCTTGCCCCATTTATGGTGCAGGGGCAAGGAAGGCGCAGGGGTTTTGCCGGGATACGTGTTTTACAGGATTACAGCATGGTTATCCAACCGTGGGAATCTTCGATGTGACCATATTGGATACCGGTGAGGGTTTTATATAATTTCAGGGTAAGAGAACCTGTTTCACCCCCGCCGATGGATACGGTTTTATCCTTGTACGTTAAATGACCGACCGGAGAAACCACCGCGGCGGTGCCGGTGCCGAAAGCTTCCTGCAGACGTCCAGATTCAGCGCCCTCAATCACCTCATCAATGCTCAAGGCGCGCTCTTCAACCTCGTACCCCATCTCCTTTACCAGGGTGAGGATCGAGCGCCGGGTTATGCCGTTGAGGATGGTGCCGTGCAGAGGCGAAGTGACCACCTTGCCATCGTATACAAAACAGATGTTCATGCTGCCAACCTCTTCGATATACTTGCGCTCAATTCCGTCGAGCCACAGCACCTGATCGTAGCCTTTTTCCGCGGCGAGAGTGGAAGCATACAGGCTGGAAGCATAGTTGCCGCCGGTTTTGGCTTCCCCGGTTCCTCCGGGGGCAACGCGCACATATTCGTCTGAGACCCAGATCTTCACCGGGCTTACGCCACCCTTGTAATACGCGGCTACCGGAGAGAGGATCATGTAGAACAGGTACTGACTGGCAGGTTTTACTCCAAGAACCGGCTCGGTGGCGATCATGGTGGGGCGGATGTAGAGGCTGGTCCCCTCCGTTTTCGGTACCCACTCCTGTTCGAGTTTCAGCAGTTCATACAGAGCTTCAAGGCAGAAATCCACATCGAGCTCAGGCATGCACATCCGGCGCGCACTCTGGTTGAAACGCTCGAAGTTATCCCGGGGGCGGAACAGGGCTATGCTGCCGTCCTGGCGCCGGAAAGCCTTGAGTCCTTCAAAGATCTCCTGGGCGTAGTGCAGCACCAATGCGGCCGGATCAAGGGTGAGAGGACCATAGGGCTCAATTTTGGGCGAATGCCATCCTCTGCCTTTGTCGTAGGGCATGGTGAACATCCGGTTGGTGAATTCTTTGCCGAAGACCAGTGCAGTCTCATCCCGGTTGGGATGCTTGGGTTGTGCAAGGGGAAGAATTTCTATATTCATGTGGTTGTACTCCTTTAAACACCGCCCTGCTCCAGGTCGGTTCAAACAGATGGTTGCTTAAGGCTGGTACCATACTAAATGCCCAGTTTAACTAGCATACACGGCTGCGGTAGCGCAAGGGGATTGTGATGCACAACAGCGTAAATGTCACCTGGTGAACCATTGGATGCCATACCGGATTAGCAGGGCAGTATGTAAGGAGTTAGCTTAAGGAGATGCAGCAGATTAATACGCAAATTCCAAGTATCAGCCCACTTCCTTTTTGGTTGAAGTCAGCGTTTATTATGAGGGTGATAACTGTACAGCAGGGTTCTGCGATTGTCATGTTCTTCAGCGCAGGAGAAATCAGATGCTTCACGTTGTTGGCGTGCTATTTTTGCTTTGCGCTCCAGAATTTTTTTGGTGCTGTGTTCGGAACACTGGTTGGTCATAACATCCTCCTGTCTATATTCATGATGTCCTGGATAGGGCCCGTTGTGCATCTGGATGATTGTTACTTTACAACCCATTGTGCCAATAGCAATGGCAGAATGCAAAGAAAAATACCATTCATGGGAGTGCGATACGCTCATGAGGACACCATATATCCTGCTTCAGGATTTTAACTGGGCACGACTCAGGGCCACTACTGCGACTTCATGTCCAGCTGAGGTGAGAATACTGGCACATTCTCGGGACGTGGATGTGGTGGTCACTACATCGTCCACAAGAAGTAGCCGCTGAGGAGCCAGGTATCCACTTGTGACGAATGCGCCTCTGAGATTTTGCTGCCGTTGGATGCGGGTGAGATCGGTTTGGGATTGTGTAGCCCGGATGCGTATCAGATAGCGTGAAAAGGTGGGGATGCACAAGGACGCCCCGAGATGGCGGGCAACAAGTAGAGCTTGGTTGTAGCCACGCTGGCGCAGGCGGCTTGAGTGCAGAGGAACAGGGATAATCGCTTGAGGGGAGAACTCAGATATTTCACAATAGGCGCGCTGGAGAAGCAACTGCGTAAGTGGTTTCGCAAGGTGAAAGGCTCCTGCATATTTGAGTCGGTGTACGGCGTGGAGTAGCGTGTCCTGATGGATTCCGATGGTTTTGAGCCAGACAAAAGCAGGTGGATGGTTTGCGCACATAGAGCACGGATGAGCTGCGATCACAGAAGCGCGATACGGTTCAGCGCATATCGGACATGCGGAACCGGGTTGGCTGATACAACTGTAAAAACAGTCGGGGCAGATATCAGGAACCGACGTTTCAGGTGCAATAGGTCTATTGCAGAAATGACAAACCGGCGGTAGCAACAGACGGAGAAAATACTGCACGATTGAAAACCGCCTGAAGTGCCGATCGGCAGGAAATAGTGAAACAGTGTCCGCAGCGTCCTGCCCTTTGTAGGTATTTAGCTGATTGTATCCTGTACGTCCCGGCATGGAGTTGAAGTGAAGTGCTCAGGATCGATGGAGCAGATTGTGTCCAGTCATTGCTTCAGGTTTGGGCAGGTTGAGCATGTGTAAAAGCGTTGGAGCGATATCCGCAAGGATGCCGCTGTCGATGCGGGTGTCCTTCGGGGTGTCAGCGCTTACATATATCAGGGGTACCGGGTTGGTCGTATGCGCAGTATGCTGTCCACCATCCGGAGCCAGCATCTGCTCGCAATTGCCGTGATCGGCGGTAATCAGCATGTGTCCGCCCGCGGTTATAAAGGCCTCGCACACCTTGGCGCAACAGCGATCTACACATTCAACCGCCTTGATGGCGGCTTCAAGATTGCCGGTATGTCCCACCATGTCGGGGTTGGCGAAGTTGAGGATAATGAGATCCGGGCAGTTGGTATTGATCTGCTCGATAACGCTTCGGGCGACCTCTTCCGCACTCATCTGCGGTTTTAAATCATAGGTGGGGACATCCTGAGGTGACGGAATCAGAATACGCTCTTCTCCGGGGAACGGTTCTTCTCTGCCCCCGTTGAAAAAAAAGGTTACATGCGCGTACTTTTCTGTTTCAGCAATGCGCAGCTGGCGCAATCCGGCTGCGGATACAACCTGGGCGAGAATATCGGGATATTCTTCAGGCGGGAAGGCTACGGGAAGCTCAAGGGTTTTATCGTATTCGGTGAGACATACGTAACCACATAGATCAGGAACCCGCCGACGTTTGAAACCATCGAACCCGGAATCGGTCAGGGCACGGGAGATTTCGCGGGCACGGTCGGAGCGAAAATTGAACATTATCACTCCGTCGCCATCCTGGATGCTGCTGCTGTTATCCACAGGCTCGATAACACAAGGTTCCACAAATTCATCCGTCGTTCCGGCGGCGTATGCTGCTTCAACGGCGCTTTGCGCAGCGGGAAATCGGGTTCCGCTGGATTCGGTCAGACATGTATAGGCACGTTCAATTCTATCCCAGCGCCGATCTCTGTCCATGGTATAGAAGCGTCCACTCAGGGTGGCAATGCGCCCACAGCCGGCTGCGGCAAGGTGTTGCTCCAGCTCCCGGATATAGCTGAGGGCACTGCGCGGAGGGGTATCGCGTCCATCCAGAATCGGGTGGATGCGTACATGATGCACCCCCTGCTGCTTTGCCATATCGACCAGAGCATACAGATGGGTGTTCAGGGAGTGAACTCCACCGTCGGAGAGAAGTCCAAGCAGATGCAGAGTGGTTCCGGCTGTGCTTACCTGATGCATGATGTTACCCAGCACCTCATTGCGGAAGAAGTCTCCTTCCTCAATGCTTTTGCTGATGCGGGTCAGATCCTGATACACCACACGCCCGGCACCCAGGTTCATATGCCCGACTTCTGAGTTTCCCATCTGTCCTTCCGGCAGACCCACCGCAAGTCCAGAGGCCTCAAGGTGACTGTGGGGACAGGTGGCGAAGAGCTGATCCATATTCGGGGTCTCGGCGAGGGCGACAGCATTGCCTTCGGTGCTATTGCTTATCCCCCAGCCGTCGAGAATGCACAACATGGTGGGGCGATGGGTGGTATCTGCAGGATAACTCATTATGTATCAGGCTCCGTGCGGGGTGGGCCGGGGTTCGACCACCTGCCGGTTGGCTACAGCTTCGCGGAACACGATGCTGAAACTTCCCCAGGTTCCACATTCGGGGCAGCGGCTCATCCAGTCATCCTCTGTGTGACCGCAGATATCGCATACATAGCCGAGGTTGATCTGATTGTCCACACCCAGAGCCTTCTGATATTCATCAATAGCCTCTTCAATGCGGTCGCGGCGGCGATGCGCTTCAGCCAGAAGTATATGCAGCTGCGGAAAGTCAGGCGTAGAGTTTTCCACGATGTATATCTGTTCCAGGGCTTCGTCCACCATCTCGAGGCGCAGGCACAGTTTGGCGTAAAAGAAATGCAGAACCAGGTCGCTGTTATTCTGGGTCAGGACGCGGTTGTAGAAGCTCAACAGAGACTGCGGATCTTCATTTTCTATGTACAGATCCTCCAGACGGGAGAGAAATACGCTGCGCCCGAGTTTCTGATATCCATCCTGCCACACCTTCGCAGCTTCAGAATCGTTATCCTTCTGCACATAGGCATCACCGAGGGTGACGCGTGCGGCGGTGAAGGTGGAATCCTCCTTGATGATCTGCTTCAGTGCACTGATAGCCTGATCCACATCTCCGGCGGCGAGGCTCTGACGCGCGATTTCGTAGCGAATGGAGAGCATCAGTTGCTTCTCCTCCTGCACCCGGTTACCACTCAATCCTGCCTTGAGCAGGCGCGTCTGAAGCTCGAGAGCTTTATCCCAGCGTTCGTGCTTCATGTGCAGGTTGCGCTGTTTGCGAATCGCCTTGCGGTTGCCGCGGTCGTGCTCGAGAATCTCATCGTATTCGATGCAGGCTGCGTCGTCCTGTTCCAGGCTTTCATAGGTGTCTGCGAGTTTGAACAGTACTTCAAGGCTTTTGCCGTCGATGCTTTTGGCCTGGCGTAACATGGAGATGGTTTCCTTGTGGTTACCCTCCTGCGACAGGACGTTGGCCATGGCGATGTAGCCTTCCACTTTGTTGGGAGCTTTATCGATAACCTTCTGCAGCAGGCTGTGGGCGCGCTTAATGTCCCCGGAAAGCAGGCGTCCCACCCCTTCGCGGTAGGTTTCGTTTATTTCCCTGTCTTTCTTTTCGTTACGCTCGCGCAGCCAGTTGCGCATAATGTGGGTGAAGTTACCGTACAGGTGGACGCCGTATCCAATAAACAGCCCGACGATCACGCATCCCAGGACGATCACTGTGACCGGGTAGGTCACGGATTGCTCCGGGGTGAAGAAGATGGTCATCTCCTGTGGATTGATCCCGGAGAAAAAGACGAAAAACGCCAGAAAAACAATAACAATTAACAGAAATGACATGAGGGTCATGCGGTCCTCCTGTGGGTGTGAACCAGGGCAACTAGATCAATACAATATATGCGAAATTACGGCATGGTGCAGTTTATAAAATTGAGACCAGAGTTGTAAATATATAAAACAATGTTTTGAGTATTACCTGTTATGGTATGGTTCGCCGCGCATAATGGTGAACGCGCGGTACAGCTGTTCAAGTAAAAGCATGCGCGCCATCTGATGGGTCCAGGTCATGCGCGACAGAGAGAGTACCATGTCGGCACGACGGCGCAGAGCTTCATTTACGCCATACGCCCCCCCGATAACAAAACACCATTCACTCTCCCCGTGGAGCATGCGGCGCTCAAGGGTGGAGGCAAATTCCACCGATCCCTGTTGTTTTCCTTTCTCATCCAGAACTACGCAATATCCATTGGTCGGGATGAGCTCGAGCAGGCGCTGAGATTCGCGCTCACGGATGAAAGCGCTGTCACTGCAGCCTTTTTCCTCTTTGAGCTCGATGATCTTCAACGCCGAGTAGCGTTTAATCCTGGTGCTGTATTCTTCCGCTCCAGCACGCAGAAAGTCAAGGCTGAGTTTACCTATGCAGATTACACTGATTTTCATGGCGCAGCGGGCTCAGGGAGCAGAGTCCACATCGACTTCCACTTCCGGGGCTTCAATCCAGAGTCCTTCCAGGTCGTAAAATCTGCGCACTTCATCCTGGAAAATATGCACCATTACATCCCCGTAGTCGAGAAGAACCCAGCGTCCGTCATCAAGACCTTCCACGGCGAGGGGGGACGTTGCGCTGTTCTGCTTCTGCTCTACACGTACCGCTTCGGCAATCGCCTGAACGTGCCGGTCAGAGGTGCCGGTAGCTATCACCAGATAGTCCGCCAGGGATGAAAGTTCGCTTATGTGCAGAATGCGCAGGTCGAGGGCCTTTTTCTCGAGCGCGCTTTTTGCGCATGCTTGTGCCATGGCATCGGAATTCAAAATATTTATCCTCGGTTCGGCCTTAAAAATTCAGGACCGATACAGTTTGTGTTGTTCAATATAGTTGCTGACAGCTTCAGGAACCATGTCTGCGATGGAACATTGCCGGCTTACCCGCTTTCTGATCTCGGTTGAAGAGATATCGGCCCGGGTTTCATACAGAAAATAGAGTCTGCCATGCTCCGGTGTCGGGCTTCTATCTTCATCCTGTGCAGAAGGTGCGCCGACTTCGGTGTAGACAAAGCTGTTGCGCGCGGCATCATAGCAGAACAGGTTACGCAGCGCAACGGGCAGCTCGCGGGGGCAGGTGCATTCCGGCAGTCCCGGACGCTGGGCAACTACGATGTTGCTCAACTCAAACAGGCGTGGATATTCTTTCCAGCTGGTAAGTTCTGCGAACGAGTCCATCCCCATGAGAAAGAAGAACGTCGCATCCGGATAGATGCGGTGGAGTTGCCGCAGGGTGTCCACAGTGTAACTTTTCCCCTCACGCTGCGCTTCCAGATCGCTGACACTGAAGTTATCCTCCCCGGAGACCGCACACTTGAGCATAGCATAGCGATGTTCAAATGCACTGATATCCCCAGGATCCTTGTGTGGTGGTGAAGGGGCGGGCATGAAAATGACCCTGTCGAGATCAAATCTGGTTTCCATCTCGCGCGCGATTTCGAGGTGCCCGAAATGCACCGGATCGAAGGTTCCGCCGATTATGCCGATTTTCTGCATATCAGACGCGAATCTGACCGCTTCCGAATACCACAAATTTTCTCGTGGTGAGATCTTCGAGCCCCATAGGGCCGAAGGAGTGCAGCTTGGTGGTGGAGATGCCTATTTCAGCCCCGAGGCCGAACTGAGCGCCATCGGAAAAGCGCGATGAAGCGTTGACCATGGTGACGCTGGAGTTGACGCGGCGGGTAAACTCTTCCGCATTGGCATAGCTGTCGGTTACAATCACTTCGGTGTGGAGAGAGCCATGGCGCTCAATATGGTCAATGGCCTCATCTATATCTTCTACAACCCGGACTGCGAGAATCAGATCCAGATACTCAGTGTCCCAGTCCTCTTCGCTGGCCTTGCTGATCCCGTTGGCCAGAGAACAGGTAATGGGGCAGCCGCGCAGTTCCACGCCGTGCTGACGCATATCACTTGCTATGCGCGGCACAAAGGTTTCGGCAATATCCTTGTGGATCAGCAGGGTTTCCATGGCGTTGCACACCCCGGGACGCTGGGTTTTGGCGTTGATGCAGATGCGACTTGCCATCTCCTCATCGGCATCCGCGTCAACATAGGTATGGCATACCCCCTTGTAGTGTTTAATCACCGGGATGCGTGAATTTTCACTCACAAAGCGGATCAGCCCCTCGCCTCCGCGCGGGATGATTAGGTCGATATCCTCTTCACACGCAAGCAGCGTATTGACGGCGCTCCGATCTGTGGTTTCCACTACCTGCAAAGCCGCGGGGGGCAGCCCCATGTGTTCAAGTTCCCCTTTTAATATGTTGCCGATGGCCGTGTTGGAATGGATCGCTTCGGAGCCGCCGCGCAGAATGATAGCGTTGCCGCTCTTAAGGCACAGACCCGCCGCATCTGCGGTGACATTGGGGCGGGATTCAAAGATGATCCCGATAACCCCCAGCGGGATGCGCATGCGTCCCACCTGAATCCCGCTGGGGCGGCGCCACATCCCGGTTACTTCCCCTACGGGATCGGGAAGAGCGGCGACTTCACGTAAGCCCATGGCCATGGCATCAATGCGTTCATCGGTAAGAATGAGACGATCAATCATGGCGGAACTCAGATTATTGGCACGTGCCTGACGTACATCCTGATCGTTGTACTGTTGCAGGGTGGCACGTTGGTTCTCCAGGGCCCCTGCCATCCGTTCCAGGAGTTCGTTTTTGGTAGCTGAACTCAGGTTGGCAATGCGAACGGAAGCTTTACGTGCTTCACGTGCCAGTTCTCTGATCCGGGTAGATACTTCAGGCGTGCTCATGCAGTTCTCCTTGCTTTTTCAGTCATCTTCTCTAGCAAACACCAGATTGTCGCGGTGGACAATTTCATCACTGTATTTATACCCCAGAATTCCGGTGATTTCTGCACTTTTGTGTCCGAGAATCCGGGATATTTCATTTTGGGTATAATTAGTTATGCCGCGGGCGAATTCCTCCCGTTTTTCATTGCACAGGCAGACGGAATCCCCGCGGTCAAAGCCGCCTTCCACCCCGATGATTCCGGAGGGGAGCAGGCTTTTCCCCTCTTCGCAGATGGCGCGACAGGCTCCCGCATCGACGATAATCTTGCCGCGCAGCTTGCGGGCAAATGCTATCCAGTGTTTTTTGCTTGTCATCGGTGTTGAGGTGGGGAGGAAAAATGTGCCGATATCTTCAGCGGCAAAAAAACGTGCAAGATTATCGGGCTTCAGGCCGTTTATGATGGCGGTGGCGATACCATAGCGGGTGGCGCGTTTTGCCGCTTTGAGCTTGGTCACCATGCCACCGGTTCCCAGGGTGGTTGTGGTCTTCCCGGCCATTGCCTCTATTTCAGGGGTGATGTGTTCGACTTCGTGCAGAAGTGTAGCATCGGGATGCTTGCCGGGGTCTTTGTCAAACAGACCGTCAACGTCAGATAGAATCAGAAGCAGATTGGCCTCCACCAGGCTCGCCACCATGGAGGAGAGGTTGTCATTGTCGCCAAAGCGGATTTCATCAACCACAACAGTGTCGTTTTCGTTGATAATCGGGATAATGCCATACTCGAGCAGAGTCATGATGGTGTTGCGCGCATTGAGATAGCGGCGTCGGTTGGAAAGGTCATCGCGGGTCAGGAGGATCTGGGCGACGTTTTCTCCATTGTTGCGGAACACCGAACGATAGCTGCGCATCAGGCGGCTCTGACCCACAGCCGCGGCCGCCTGTTTGAGAGGGATGCTCTGCGGGCGTCCGCTGATGCCGAGGTCCCGCTTGCCTGCTGCAACCGAGCCCGACGAAACCACAATAACTTCGTAGCCCTGTTTGTGCAAGCGGCACATCGCTTCAGACAGATGTTCAACCTGGGCGAAGTTGAGCCCTTCCGGGGAGGTAATAACTCCACTGCCTATTTTGATGACCACCCGCTTTACCGGGGTGAGAAGGCGTTGTCTGGTCATGATTTCTGTGTCCGCTCCTTGTCGAGACGCTCACCGATGGCTTGAACCAGGGCATCGAGGCCGTCGCCACTGATGGCGGAAATGGAGAAAACCGTATAACCCTGGGCTTCAAACAGGGGGCGGGCCTTTTCCGCGCGCTGGCGCACTTCGGTGACATCGTTTTTGCTCAGTACCACTATCTGAGGTTTTTGCCCCAATTCAGCATCGTGTTGTCTGAGTTCAGTGTTGATGAGGTTGAAGTTGTGGAGAAAATCTTCGCGTTCATCCAGGCTCGGATCACTCAAGTCCACAAGATGGAGAAACAGATCGGTGCGCTCCACATGGCGTAGAAATCTGGTCCCCAAGCCGTGGCCTTCGCTCGCCCCCGCAATGAGCCCGGGGATATCCGCGACCACAAAGGATTTATATCCTGCATAGGGAACCACGCCCAAGTTGGGAACCAGGGTTGTGAAGGGGTAGTCGGCCACCTTCGGGCGTGCCGCGGAAATGGCGCGGATCAGGGTGGATTTACCCGCGTTGGGCATCCCGACGAGGCCCACATCAGCCAGGAGCTTGAGTTCCAGGCGGATGCTCAGGGCTTCGCCCGGAGTGCCGGGTTGAGTGTGGCGCGGGGCGCGGTTGGTGCTTGTGGCAAAACGGGCATTGCCGCGTCCGCCCATCCCTCCCTGCAGAAGCAGGATGCGTTCTCCGGGGGTGGTCAGATCGGCGAGGAGTTCACCGCTGTCGCTGTCGTACACCAGGGTTCCGGGCGGCACCATAAGAGTCAGGGATTCGCCGTTTTTTCCGTGGCGGTTTTTCCCCATGCCGTGGCCGCCGTTCTGGGCTTTATAGTGGGCGTGGTAACGATAGTCGAGCAGGGTGGAGAGGCCTTCATCCACCTGCAGATATACATCACCGCCGTTGCCACCGTCCCCGCCATCGGGGCCACCGCGGGGGATAAATTTCTCCCGCCGGAAGGAGAGACAACCGCGGCCTCCGTCTCCGGCCTTAACCTGTATTTTTACTTCATCGACAAAGCGCATAATATAATCTTGAATTTTTGTGTCGGCATTACGGACTGTGCATCGTAGCATAAAAAAAGCCCGGAGTTCCATTGTTTGAACCCGGGCTTTTTCATGTGCTGTGCGTACAAGGAACTAGTTGGCGTAAACGCTGATCTGTTGGCGCTTTTTATCCTTGCGTTCGAACTTGACTTCACCATCAATGAGGGCAAACAGGGTGTAGTCTTTGCCGCAGCCTACGTTTTTTCCGGGGTGGAAGGTAGTGCCGCGCTGACGCGCCAGGATGGAGCCGGCTGTAACCTGCTGACCACCGAAACGCTTTACCCCCAGGCGTTTACCTATACTGTCGCGACCGTTCCTGGAACTGCCGCCTGCCTTTTTATGAGCCATAACGTATCTCCTTACTAAGCCTCGATGCCCGTAATTCTCAAACGAGTGATGGGCTGACGGTGTCCATTGGTCTTGCGATAGCCTTTGCGTCGTTTCGACTTGAAGACAAGAATCTTCTTGTCTTTGCCCTGTTCTACAATCCGGGCTGTGACTTTCGCATCAGGCAATAGAGGTGCTCCGATTTTTACCTCTTCTCCGCCGACCATGAGGACATCACTGATTTCGATGGACTCGCCAGTTTCTCCGGCAAGTTTTTCCACCTTGATTGTGTCGCCTTCGGATACTTTGTACTGTTTCCCTCCGGTCTTGATCACCGCATACATGTGCTTTCACCTCACTCTCAGTGGTATATAAGATTTCAATAGCGCAGCAATGTAGCCCTGGGATGGGGGCGGTGTCAAGTGTTTTTTCTGCACCGGGGGCGTTGCAGGCGCGGTTCAGTGATCACACAGGTTGGATCCGGGTTTGAGTTCCCCCCGCAGGTAGGTTTGGACAAGTTCCTCCGGCTTTTGTGCGGGAGCGCCTACTATTACCTCAATCCCCTGGGCACGAAACAGATCCTGGGCTCGGTTACCCATACCCCCGGCAATGACAAGGTTCACCCCTTGTTCCGCGAGCCAGCGCGGCAGGACTCCGGGTTCGTGAGGTGGAGCTGTAACACTCTCTTCAGCGGTTATTGCTTTATTGTCCGGATCGGCAGAGATCAGGGTGAAGGTTTCGCAGTGACCAAAGTGCATGGCCAGCAGATTGTTGGCGGTGGGGATTGCAATTTTCATGAATTACTCCATTTCAGGTTGGATAGAAGTTTCAGCTAGTTTATACGCAACTATTTACCACCTGACGGTGGGGGCTTGTGGTACCCATGGAAAGGGCGTCTGTCGCCATGGACGGCGACAGTCGAACGGCCATGGACGGCCCCGATCCCAAACAGTCGTGTCCCTTGGAATGGGTGCCACAAGCCCTTACCTGATAGTTGTGCTTACGGGTTTATGTGCTTTTCAAGTGTATTCCATAACTTGCGCACCTGAGCAGCAATCGTTTCTTCGCCGGCGCCAGGCTCTGCATATTCGGTAACGCATTGGCACTGTATCTGCGCTGCGGTAAAAGCCGGGTCAAAATTTATCTTACCCAGGGTCGGGATCTGGTGTTGCGCCGCTTCGGCACAGATGGAATCGCCCAGCTCCGGGTTGATGTCGTATTTATTGATACACAGATACGCGGGGATTTTAAAATGAGCACAGAGTTGGGCTACGCGCTCAAAGTCGTGCGCCCCGGAGACTGAGGGCTCGGTGACAATCAGAACACCATCCGCTCCGGTGATGGAGGCGATAACGGGGCAGCCGATCCCCGGCGGACCATCCACAATAAGCAGCTCCGCCTTTTCCGCCTCGGCCAGGGCTCGGGCCTCGCGCCGCACCAGGCTTACCAGTTTACCGGAATTTTCCGCCCCGATATGCAGGCGCGCATGCACCATCCTGCCAAAACGGGTTTTGGAGGTGTGCCACACGCCGCATTCCGCTTCGGGGAAATCGATCGCCTGGGCGGGACAGAATTCCACACATACCTTACACCCTTCACACGCACACGGATCAACGCGGAAGACACCATCTTCATCATGTGTGATGGCATCAAAGGCGCAGTATTGTTCGCACAGTCCGCAGGCGGTGCAGTCATCCGGCCGGATCATGGCTTCATGTCCGCTGCTGAAGGTGTGGCTCTGTTCAATCTCCGGATTCAGAAGCAGATGCAGATCAGCGGCATCCACATCGCAGTCGGCACATATGCTGTTCCGGGCCAGATGGCAGAATGCCGCAGTAAGGCTGGTTTTGCCGGTTCCCCCTTTGCCGCTGATAACAATCAATTCCTTCATGCCGCCACCTCTCTTTCCATAATGCTTTCCAGCATGGTGTGCAGCTGCTGTTTCAGCTCAGGCGCGGCTTCGCAGAGTGAATCCCCGCGTGAGTACGCTTCGGCGATGCTCCGTTTCCAGGGGATCTCCATGGCTATTTCGATCCCCTGGCTGCGGCAGTAGTCGCGAACCCTGGCATCACCGCTGTCGGCGCGGTTGATGACCACGGCGAAGGGGATTTCAAGCTGACGCACGGTTTCCACGGCAAGCTCAAGGTCGTTGAGTCCGAAGGGGGTCGGTTCTGTGACCAGAAGAACAAATTGACTCCCGCGTACCGCGGTGATCATAGGGCACGATGTCCCCGGTGGGCAGTCGAGGATATTTAGAGCCTCGGCAGCACCGACATTTTTTACTGCGCGGATCAGAGGGGGAGCCATCACCTGGCCAATGGCAAGTTTGCCGCTGATGAAGTTTATCGGAGCACTGGGGTTTTTTAACTGTACCCCGCAATCGAGGCTCCCCATGGGCATATCTTTGTCGCTGATGGCCCCTTCGGGGCAGATGCGGCGGCATCCCTGGCAGCTGTGGCACAGTTCGGCAAAGACCATGGCGCGTCCTCCGGCCACGGCAATCGCATTGAACTGACACAGTTCAGCACATTTCCCACACGCCGTGCAGCGTTGGGGGTCAATCTGCGGCACCGGACGGTTCTGCTCAGTGTGCCTGCTCCAGCGCGGGCGCACAAAAAGATGCGCATTGGGCTCCTCCACATCGCAGTCACGTAAGGTTACTCCTGTCCCCGCCGCTTCGGCCAGGGCGGTGGCCAGGGTGGTTTTGCCGGTACCCCCTTTCCCGGAGGCAACGGCAAGGGTGAAGGGGTGAGTACTTTGGTATGTGTGAGTATCGGACATGGATTTAACTCCAGTGCGCTTCCACATTTGCGCTGTCGGCTTCCTGCAGTTTCCCTTCAAGAACCGCCTTCAGGGCATCGGCCACGGTTTTGTGCTCGCTGGTGTGATAGATTTTAACCCCGGCGGCCTGTAATACCTGAAATGCTTTGGGGCCGCAGTTGCCGGTTACCACTGCATCAGCCCCGGCGTTAATTACATTCTGCGCCGCCTGGATACCGGCACCCTGGGCAGCATTCATGTTCTGGGAGTTTTCCAGGATGGTGGCGGCGTTGGTTTCGGTGTCGATCAGAATGAATTGCTTTGCACGTCCGAAACGCTGATCCAGATCTGAATTCAGATCCGACCCTGTAGTTGAAAAGGCAACGGTCATTGGCTTATCTCCTTGATGTGGTTATCATACTCGTTTGTCAGTTGAGCCTGTAGCAACCACGGAACGTGGGTGCTACAAGCCTTTGCTGACCAGTTAATAATGGCAAAATCAGGATTGCTGATTGAGCTGATTTTTGATCTCTGCAATCTGCGCTTCCAGTTCCTGGGCTTTACGGCTCAGATCCTCTTTTTGAGCAGGGGGGATCTCCCCAGGAGCGCCCCCGAGGCTCTGCTGCCGTCCTTGTCCCATTCCCTGACCCATGCCGCGCCCGAGTCCTCGACCGCTGCCTCTGCCTCCTCCGAGTCCACCTCCGCCCCCGCGCCCTCCGGCGGTGGTGCATCTGGGTTCATTGTTGCCGGAACAGTAGCCTGCCCCGCGTCCAGTTCTGCTTCCGAGTCCATTTGGTCCAGTTCTATCTCCTCTAGGCATGATGTTCCTCCTGTCGATGTTTGCGATAATGTAAATATTTCTCAGTTGTACTTCATGTGATCCCGCAACCGGGATCTGCCGTCTTTGCTCTGCCGGCTGAAGAATGTCAGGAGAGCAGTGTTTCGTCGTTATGCGGTTTCTTTTTTGGATCAGGGTGTATAGCCTGCGGTCTGCTTTGCATGCACAGGCCGTATCCACATCCCTGACCGGGCATTCCATCCTGGCTTTCCCCGCGGCTGCGGCGCCCGCGCTGTTTGCATCCGCATCCGGGCATGGTGCGGGCGGCGGCTTCGAGCTCTCCTGCATTCCACGCCGCCAAAATTTCTTCTACCGAACCCGAGGCAAACGGCACTACCTTCAGTCCCGCTCTCTGAGCGCTATGTAGCACCGGGCGGGAGATGGCACCGCAAACCAGCACCTCTACTCCACTGCGGAGCAAAGCGTCAATCTTGGCAAAAGGGGCCTGCGGCAGAGACATGGTCTCACCCGTGGCGGTGTTTCGGGCGGCATCAACGATATACACATTGCCTGCCACATCAAACACCGGGGCGATCCTCTCATTCCATATGGTGATTCCCACCTTCATTGCATTTAAACCTCCCGCAGGCCATGACCTCCATGACCGTGTGTGTACGTGTACCGTTGCATCTGTTCGTTTTGCCGGGCAAGCTCAGCCTTTGTCCATATACTTCTGCATCCGGCGTGCCAAAGTTGAATGTGTTTAAACGTTAGGGGTGGGAACTATGTGTTAAAGTACTGAAAGAAAGGAGTTCTCTTGAGATAATAAATACAGCAAATGTGTGAAACAATCGGAAAGGGAGAGTATCGGCGAGCCAAAAGGTAGCGTTTGTGCATCTGCAGGGGAGGAAATAGTAGCGTTTTTGCTACTTCGGGAGGGCACCAGGCCCATTGCGCCGGGGCAGTCTGATCCCCAGGGTTTTTATTTTGCGGTACAGGGTGGTTTTGTGGATACCGAGCGCATGTGCAGCCGCCTGACGGTTGTAGTTGTGCTCTTCCAGAGCGGCAATAATCGCCTGTTTTTCGCTCAGGCTGCGTTGGGTGCGGATTCCGGCAGCATCAGCGGGTGCGGCATTCGCTGTGTGATCCTGCCCTCGCAGTTTTGCAGGCAGATGTTCTGCGGCGATCATCTCATCGCGACACAGAACAAAGGCGCGTTCGATGACATTTTCGAGTTCACGCACATTGCCGGGCCAGTCGTGGGCCATGAGCAGATTCGTGCATTCGGGCTGGCAGCCCTGGATGTGGCGGTTCTGGGTGCGGTTGAAGTGCTCGATGAAGTGCTCCACCAGCAGGGGAAGGTCCTCCATGCGCTCACGCAGAGGTGGCAGTTCCAGAGTGATAACCTGGATGCGGTAAAACAGATCCTGACGGAAGGTGCCTTCATCCACCATCTCCGCGAGGCTGCGGTGGGTGGCAGCGATAATTCTGGCTTCCAGAGGTTCCGGTTTCGTACTTCCCAGGGGCTCGAACTGATGCTCCTGCAGGACGCGCAACAGCTTTACCTGTTGCGCCAGGCTGATTTCGCCGATCTCATCCAGGAAGATGGTGCCCTTGCCGGCACTGCGCAGGCGCCCCGGTTTGTCCTGCTGGGCGCCGGTGAACGCCCCTTTTTTATATCCGAAAAGTTCCGACTCGAGCAGGTTGTCGGGCAGGGCCCCGCAGTTGACTGCGACAAATGGTTCATCGGCGCGTGGTCCGCTCGAGTGGATGGCGCGTGCCACCAGTTCCTTGCCGGTGCCGGTCTCTCCTTCAAGCAGAACCGTGCTCGAACTCGCCCCCAGGGTGGGGATGAGCTCGAAAATCGGTTCCATGCTTTTGCTTCGGCTCACCAGATCGCCCACCCGATAACGCTGCTTCAGGGTGTTGCGCAGGGTTTCGATCTCGCTTAAATCGCGGAAGGTCTCCGCCCCGCCGATGATATTGCCCTCGGCATCACGCAGCACCGCAGTGGAGATGCTGATGGGAACACGCTGCCCATCGGCGCGGATGATAAAGCCCTCGCGCTGCACCACGGGCTTGCCGCTGCTCAGGGTCTGGGCCAGGGCGCAGTTGCTCTCACACAGGCTGCAGCGAAACACCTCGGAGCATATCTGGCCGATGGCATCGGCACGCTCCACCCCGGTGATCTCCTCGGCGGCACGGTTGAACGAGGTGATGCGCCAGTCTGTGTCCACGGTAAAAACCCCGTCGCAGATGCTCTCGAGAATGGCCTCGGTAGAGGTATGATCCAGCGCTTTATTCGGCATCTCTGTTCAACCTTGCAGCATTACCCCGCTGCGACCACGAACTGCTCCACATGGAAATTGGGACGCGCAATGATGGATATCTGCTTCTGGAAATGGCGCTCAATCTCCTCGATGACCCCGCGCTCTTCATCGTAGAGCAGGGCGGCCACGTCCGGATGAACCTGAAGGTTGATGCGATAGCCCGGTAGATCGCGCGCTTCCCTCTTCAGTTTGCGGAAGATCTCAAACACCATGGTGGTGCGGCTCTTGACGTAGCCGGTACCCTCGCAGTAGGGGCAGGGCTCACACAGGGTGCGTCCGATACTTTCGCGTACCCGTTTGCGTGTCATCTCCACCAGGCCCAACTCCGAAATCTTGAGGATGTTGGTCTTGTTTTTATCCCCCTTTAACGCTTCTTCCAGACTCGCATGCACCTGTTCGCGGTGGAGTTCCTTCTCCATGTCGATAAAGTCGATAATGATAAGGCCGCCGATATTGCGCAGGCGCACCTGATAGGCGATCTCCTTCACCGCTTCGAGATTGGTTTTAAGGATGGTGTCTTCCTGGTTGCGCTTGCCTACATAGCGTCCGGTGTTCACATCGATGGCGGTGAGGGCTTCGGTCTGCTCGATGATGATATAGCCTCCGCTTTTCAGCCACACCTTGCGTTCCAGGGCGCGTGCGATCTCCACCTCCAGGCCGCAGGCGTCAAACAGCGGGACCTCATCGCGATAGAGTTTGATGTTGCACTTCAGATTGGGCATGTAGGTGCCGAGAAACTTCACGATTTTGTCGTGTTCCTCAGGCGAATCCACTACAATATCTTTGATGTCCTCGGTCAGGATATCGCGCAGAACCTTGCTGGTCACATCCAGGTCAGAATGTACCAGCGCCGGTGCGCTCATCCCGGCCTGGCGCGCATCGATATCGCGCCACAGGTCCGCAAGGTAGTGCATATCCGCGCGCAGATCCTCTTCGCTTTTCCCTTCCGCGGCGGTGCGTACAATGAAACCGCTGTGGGGCGGGCGCATCTCTTCCACGATTTCGCGCAGACGCTCCTTCTCGTCCGGGTTTTCGATACGGCGCGATATCCCCACATGGTCGATGGTGGGCATATACACCAGATGCCGCCCCGGTAGCGATATATGTGAGCTGATGCGCGCTCCTTTCGTGCCCAGGGGCTCCTTGGAAACCTGCACCAGAATCTCCTGGCCTTCGCTCAACAGGGTTTCAATCGGAGGCAGGGGGTGTGTCTCCTCCACCTCTTCCCCTTCGGTTTCGCTGGTTTCCGGTTCGCTGCTGTCAGTGCGCCCGTCCACGAAGTCGGCAACAGCTTCCATTTCGTCGAAGACATCCGCGACATACAGAAATGCGGCTTTATCAAGGCCGATGTCCACAAACGCTGCCTGCATTCCGGGAAGCACGCGGATGACGCGCCCCTTGTAGATGTTGCCCACAATTCCCAGATCGCAGCTGCGCTCTATATAGAGTTCGGATATATGTCCGTTCTCCTGCAGCGCCACCCGCGTCTCGTGGGAGGTCTTGTTGATGACCAGTTTTTTTGCCATGGTCGAAACTCCTTCGCTGTATATATGTGTAAATGAAAGATAGCTGTATAGTTGGAGACCGCTGCCCTTGCCAATACGGGGGCGCGGCACGCAGCGCCCTCACGGGTGTCTCGGGGCGCATGGCGCTACCTTTAAACCCGCTCATGTCGGAGCAGGATGGCAGGTGTTCGATGCTGCATGACAGCAGAGTCTGAGCAAGGTGAACCCGGCCAGTCAGACCGGGCGGTCTCAAAGTGTACATTTTATGTCAGGAATTGTTTTTTGGCCAGTTCTGACTTAT
>JBNGCY010000014.1:0-35204 GCA_049975505.1 Desulfuromonadaceae bacterium
TTAAGGCAAATATTCATGTTGGCATACATAGGGGAAAAACTACGCGGTTTTAATCCTCTGCCGGCTTAAGAGATTCCACCATGGCGGTAAAGCGCGCCAGCGATCCGGTACGCTTAATCCGCCCGCACCAGCGGCGCAGGGATTGATCCCCGATAAATTGAACCACATTTTTCAACTTTGCCAGCACCTGGTGCTCTCCTGCATATTCCTGTCTGCATTCGTGGAGCAAATGCAGCAGATATATCCGCACCTGTTCAGCGCGCAAACACTCATGCGGCTCTTCCACATCCTCTGCGCGAATCCGCTGAAACAGCCACGGATCCGCGATGGCGCCACGCCCCAGCATCAACCCAGCGATACCGGGGATAGCGAGCAGAGCTCTTCCCTGCTCTGCAGTGGTCACATCCCCGTTTGCAACAACCGGAATCGAGGTTGCTGCTACTACATTTCGGGTAACAGCATGATCCGCGCTTCCGGCATATTTCTGCACCACAGTCCGGGGATGAAGCACGATAAAGTCCACTCCACAGGACTCAAACATCGGCAGCAACTACATGATCTGGCCTGCATCTGCATAGCCGCTGCGAACCTTGACCGAGAATCCGCCCCGCACCACCTTGCGCAGTGCTTCGAGACAGACCTGCACCATCGCCACATCCTGCAGCATTCCCCCGCCGGTAAGCCCACTGGTCATTCTGCCGTAAGGGCATCCGAGGTTCAGATTGAGATGCTCGACTCCGTTATCCTGTAATTGCAGCGCAGCTTCGCTCAGGGCGGTTGGGTTGTTACCCACCAGTTGCACCACCAGGGGTGCCTGAAGTACGTGGCGACGCGCATCATTCAGATCACGGCGCGCAATTCTGCGCCGCGCCACATTGCTGACCTGGACAAACTCGCTGAACAGCACATCCGGCGCTCCCAGTTCCATCTGCACCTTGCGCATACCCGCATGGGTAAGACCCTGCATGGGCGCCAGCATTAAAGGGGTGAAACGGGATTCCCAGGGTAAAGACATAAGAGATCCTGAAGGCTACGGAACAAATATTTCCGGTGACGTTGTTGGCATGGGGTCACAACCTCAGTATGATTCTGGATTCACTGCCGGATTCGGCTTCTTTGCCCAGAACGGAATGGGCGTGGGATAATCAGTGGATTTACGTCTGTGGTTTGGAATACAGGCTTTCCCCGGCATGAACTTTAAGAATTGGATACAATTTCGCCAGAAGTCGGGTTCCCACGCACCATCTGCTTCCATATTTCCCGGCCATTGCCGAACACCATGTAACCGGGATCGGGTTCCTGGGGGCCGGAGTTATCATCAAGGAAGGTGCCAATGTATGTGGTCTCACCACCGCTGCCTGCCTCTGGTACGTAGCCGGAGTGGGGATGGCCTTCGGTTTCGGCATGACCGCTATCGCAATTTTTGCAACCGTGCTGGCCTTTGTCGCGCTATTCGCTCTCAAGCATGTGGATGCGCTCCTGCGTAAAGACCGCTTTTTACGTCTTTCTGTCGTTACCATGGGAAACGCTGACGTTTTCGAAGATATTCGGGAGATCTTCAACACCCTCTCTCACCACTACCAATATCGAGCAGGAGTACGATCTCGAAAGTCAGCGCATTCAGTACGATTTCATTATCACTTATCAGCATAAACCATGGGGAGAACCCTGATCAATGAAATCTCCAGGCTGGACGGGGTCACCAGGGTACGCTTTCGTTGAAGATGCGGCCTGGAAAGATACAAGAGCCGATCACTGAACAGCGGATCGACTCTTGTATTTATTCACCCGTATATGGTTTTCAGTTAATCATGCCGCGGATTCTTCAGACGGAAGTCAAACCGGGTAAAATTGCCGTATTTACCCTTGGCATAGGCATTCAGCAACCACTCCAGCCCTTCATTCATCGAATCAAAGGTCTTCTGCGGTGTGGGTACTGAAAGGGCACGTTTAACCTCAGGGTCTATACTTGCCACCACCCCTTCGACATTGCGCTTAACGTTCCCTATCATACGCTGCGGGTCATCTTCGCAGTAGACCTCATAGTTCGAGGCATCCCCGCCAACTCGATAGTACAGGGTCTTGAATTTAAACATCCGCTCCTGCTGAAGTTTCCGCATCGCCATATCCATACGCGCCCGGGGAACATCTTCAGCAGCCACGCGCTCTGATTGCTCAAGGCCTACGCTGATCTTCTGCACCGCCTCGAGAGCCTGACGATACCAGTGCATCGCCTTTTCATAGTCAATAGGGACCCCCTTGCCTTGCATGTAGTAGTCACCCAGCACCAGGGCGGGCTGCGGATCTGCGTACTTCTGCGCAGCCTTTTCCAGCCAGGATGCGGCCCGCTCATAGTCGCTGCGCTGATGGTAGATCATCCCCAGATGGTACATAGCCGGAAAATAATCCTGCTTCGCTGCGGCTCTGAAGTAATCCTCCGGGGGCGCATCCGCTGCAAGCATGCCGTGTTCGCGGAGCAACCCCAGATTGTGCAGAACCTGCGGACTCAGATCATCGAGGCGGGTCAGGGTCAGCTCCGCATGCGCTTTGGCGAAGAACTCCGCCGCCGCGGCTTCGTTGGTACCCAGTTCGGATGAAAGGCAGGAATATGCACGTTTATCCACGGGCTCATACCCTTCGGGTAATTCAGGAGCATAGCACTCAGCCAGGAGAAGCTGCGCTTCCGCCTGCTGCCGCGCGGCAGCCACACGCAGAAAATCGAGGCCCGACTCGCGTAGTTCCGGATCCTCTTTACACACAAAAATCTTTCCGCGCTTGTAGTAATCTCCGGTATCGCAGCGCCAGCATATTTTATAACTGTAATTGTACAATACCGCCAGAGCAGCTATGGCAACACACCCCAGAAAAAGGAGGATATTTATCAGAAGCTTTTTCTTCGCTGTCATCTCTTCACCTCAGCTCTTTGGTTTAATATCCCGGCAACAGGGCGTGAGCATCACCATGACAGTCCGCACATCCGTCAAACTCTTCGAGCATTTCCTGAGTATGCGGGGTGTCGTGACACTCCCGGCACGTGGGAACGTTACCGTGCTCCTTTGCATGGCAGAAAGTACAATTGAGGGCGGAATGAGCCAGATGTCCCTGCTGCAGAGCTTCAGCTTGAGACGCATGGCAGTGGCTGCACCCTGAATTTTCTACATGGGGGCCATAATCAAGGCGGCTCACGTCATGAACCGGATGGCAACTGGTGCAGGCACTGTTACTTTCAAACGGATTATGCGGTTCGGCATGACATTCAGTACAATCAGGGATATATCCATGCTCACCGTAATGACAGCCGGAGCATCCCATATCTGCATGGGCACTCGGATTGGTAAGCTCCTCTGCCTGGGAGGAATGACACTGCTTGCAGTAGGGTTCAACTTCAGAAATTCGAATACTTGCCACGGGTGCATGGGCATTGGCATGGCACTGGAGACATTCCCCCATAGGGTCTTCCTCTCCATGCGGGGTTCCATGACACGAGGTACATGCAGGCACCCGCTCTTCCCATGTGAGTGACCGGGCAAAGTTGTGAAAGGTTTCGTGGCAATCCCTACAACCCATTCGATGCGCGCCGCCATCATATTTAAGTGCTTCATATACCGGCACATGACACTGGGCACACTCCACATCGGTCAGCGGTGGGATATCCTCCGCATAAATATCTGCATAAACCGGTGCAAACATGCCTGGCAACACTACAGCGCAAACCAACAGAATGCCTGCTCTTAAACCATATCTACGCTTCATCCTATGCCTCATAAGTATAAAAATATAAACTACTTGCGTAAATCATGCGCTCCGCGATGACACTTGGCGCAGTCGTTGAACTGGCTGTGCATTGCAGCATCATGCGGCTGGCCGTGACAGTCTTCGCATGCAAGGATCACCTTATGGGTGCGGCGATGACAGAATATGCATTCCAGCGTTGCATGCTGTGAGCTATTCCCTTCCAGTTGTGTGAACTCATCCGCATGACAGCTGCCACATAATTCCGGCTCCACCCCGCCTTTGTGGTACTGAATATAGCTCGGGCTGTGCGGCTGGTGGCACTTGAGACATTCGGAATAAGTCATGGAGTCAGTATGACCCTCATGGCAATCGAGACAACTGTTTGCCTCACCGTGTTCGGCATGGCACTCCATGCAATCCATCTCGGCATGCATACTCGGATGCTGTTCCATCTCTTTGCCAGGTGCGGCATGACAGGACAGACACACGGGCTTAACCGGAGATACAGCATCCATCTGAATCTCCATCGGGGCATGGGGGTCATGACACTGAGCACACTGGCCGACGCGGTAATGCTCAGAAGCATCCGGTGCATGACACTGGGCACATTCCGGGATGACCCCATCCTCAGCGGGAGGATGGTTGGCATGACAATCAACACACGCTACCGCATCCGCATGCGCACCCCCCGCACGTTCGAGATTTTCAACCTCATCTGTATGACAGGCGGCACACTGATTGACCGGTGTACTCCTGCCCCAGCGGTAATCGGTCGGCTGATGGGGTGCATGACAGCCGATGCAGTCAGTATAAACCATATCTTCACTGTGGGGTTCATGGCATTCTGTACACTGCATGAACTGCCCCTCTTCACTGCCGTGTTCCAGATGGCAATCGGTGCAGCTCATATGGGTATGTGCGCTGGGAAGCTCCTCAAACGCGTTGCCGACATCCTGATGGCAGGTAAGACAAATACCGGGCACATCCTCACTTACAACACTCAGGGGTTCCACCCCGGGAGCATGAGGCGCATGGCAACGGGTACAGTTGTCAAGGGCGTAATGTTCATGTGCGGAAGGCACATGACACTGAGAACATTCAGGGATTACCGCGGTTTCCGCAGGGGGGTGCCCCTCATGGCAATCAAAGCATCCGAGGGCGGTTCGATGCGCGCCCCCTTTTTCAGCTATCTGTTGCGCCGGTTCCACATGGCACTTAATACAGTCGGAATCTTCCAGGGGAACTGCAACAATCTCCGCCTGCGCCGATTCAACGCCTATCAGAGATATCAGCAATACTGCAGCCAGTCCCGCACAGACCCCGGCCGGAATTTTATACAACTCAGTTGTCATGGCATATCCTGTGGCACTAACGCCTTTGGCACCTTGGACTTTTGAACAACACGACTCCGGCAGCCCCGTAGTGGGAAAGCCGGAGTCGCCTGCTTACCTGATTTGGCTGACCAACGTCACACGCATTATTCCGCCAGAGCATGCGGATCGACGTGACAGTCGATGCAGTTGGGGAATTTCTTATGCATGGTTTCGCCATGCGGTTGCGCCCCGTGGCAATCCGCACATGGGGTTATATTCTTATGTTGTTTCGCATGGCAATAGGCACAGTTGAGACCGGAATGCATCTTGCTCGAAGCCTTCAGATCTTCTGCTACCCCGCCATGGCATGCTGCGCACATGGAGGAATCAAGATCATCGGCGTAGGTAACCTCAACCGGGCTGTGGGCTTTATGGCATTTGGTGCAGTCCTCGACAACCATTTCATCGGAGTGGCCGGAATGGCAGTCAAGGCAGTTCAGGAACTGACCTTCACCCAGGCCGTGTCCCATATGGCATGCGTTACAGTCCATCTCGGCATGCATACTCGGATGGGCTTCCATCTCCTTGCCCTGAGACGGATGACAGCTAAGACAGGCTGACTTTACATTCTGCTGGGAGGAAAAATCGATATCCAGAGGATGGTGGGGATAGTGGCAACCAGCGCAATTATCCAGCGCATAGTGATCGCTGTCAGACGCTGCATGGCACAGTGAACATGAAGGGATTGTATTTTCTCCCACAGGTGGATGTTCAAAATGGCAGTCCTGACATCCCATAGAGGCGTGAGCAGCCCCGTTGGCATCAAGATCCTTCACAGCGTCAATATGACATTTGACGCAGTCATCATTGGTGAGAGATGCCATGTCTACAGCACCGGCACCTGATACCATCGCCAAAGCCAAAATCAGGCTCACTGGCAGGAGATATTTCATAGTCATTATCCTCCTAAAAACAATTAAATTGAATTTGCGCGCCCGCAGAGTCATTGGAGCACGCGCTGACATTGCAGCATGCAAAAGCGGAACACTGCATGCAAATATTCAGAGCATATGGAAACGTGACAGAGCTACCGGCTCCGGTATACTTCGCAGCACGGCTATGTAAACAGAATATCCCCCTCAGGTCAAGATTTCACTGATATAAAACTGCGTTTTAATTGACCACAATTTCTGCGGTAGCACATGGAATAATACCTACCGGAATCATCGTCTTTATCTCTATCAGTCCGAATCCCTGCCTGTTTGGATGTCGACAACACTTCAAAAAGGCGTTAGCATAGGGCACTCTGGTTCAGGATGCGCGCTCCGCGGCGCATCTTCACACGCTCAACAACTACCATTTCAAATCACGCTGGAGAACACTTATGATCAATCCAGACTGGAAAACCGAAACCCTGAATATCCAGGGGGGATACCGCCCTAAAGCGACCGAACCGCGTATCGTCCCCATTACCCAGAGCACAACATACAAATATGATAAAGCCGATCATATGGCGAGCCTGTTTGATCTTGACTGTGCCGATCACATGTATTCGCGCATCAGCAACCCCACCTGGGCGGCATTTGAAGATAAAATGGCACAGCTTGAAGGTGGAGTAGCAGCCCTGGCGACCTCTTCGGGGCAGGCGGCTATCTCGATGTCGATCCTGAATATCTGCAGGAACGGACAACACATAGTATGCGCCAGCACTCTGTACGGCGGCACCCACTCTCTGTTCCACAATACCTTCCCCAAAATGGGCATCAAGGTATCAAGCGTACATCCGGATGCAAGCGTCGAAGAGATTAAGGCTCTGTTCACCCCGGAGACCCGTGCCCTGTTTGCCGAATCGATCGGCAACCCGGGGCTCAATGTCCTTGATTTTGAAAAATTCGCCGCAATCGCGCAGGAGATGCGGGTTCCTCTGATAATCGACAATACCTTCCCTACTCCGCACCTGTGCCGCCCGCTGAAGTTGGGAGCAAATATTGTAGTGCATTCCGCTACCAAACACATCGACGGGCACGCCACCAGCATTGGCGGAGTGATTGTCGATGGAGGAAATTTTACCTGGGATGCTGAAAAATATCCCGAGCTTACCGAACCCGACCCAAGCTATCACGGTCTGCGCTATACAGAAAAATTCGGCAACATGGCCTACATTGTCAAGGCCCGGGTTCAGCTGTTACGTGATCTGGGGATGAGCATGGCACCCATGAACGCCTTTTTGCTCAACAAGGGCCTCGAAACCCTGCATGTCCGCATGGAGCGCCACAGTTCCAATACCCTGGCGGTGGCTGAATTCCTCGAACAGCACCCCCGGGTAAGCTGGGTCTCATATCCCGGCCTGCCCAGCCACCCCAGCTATCCCCTGACACAGAAGTACCTTCCGAAAGGGGCAGGCGGAGTCCTCACCTTCGGAATCAAAGGAGGAGTGGATGCGGGCCAGCGCTTCATGGAGGCAACAGAGCTTATAGCCATGGTGGTACATGTGGGGGATGTGCGCAGCAGCGTACTCCACCCGGCGAGCACCACCCATCGCCAGCTAAGTGCCGAACAGCAGCGCGCTTGTGGAGTTCTGCCCGATCTCATCCGCCTTTCGATCGGGATTGAGCATATCGACGACATCATCGCCGATATAGACCAGGCACTGGAACGCAGCCGGAATTGATCCTCGATGCATATGTTACAAGACGGAGGTGAAAGCGCCTTAATTGTGCATATTTCGTCCCAGATTATGACAGACAGGCAGGCAAAAATGTTTTATAGTGCGCGTTTCGGAAGCTGTGTGCCCATGTCGCATATACTTCGGGCAGCGTACACATGAACACCCCCTTACCGTTTAAGGGCCGGTTCCACGGAAACATCTATTCTGATACTGTATGCGCAACTGTGCAGCACAGAATTTGCGTCATCGGCGCCGGAGGGCATCCGTGTCTGCAAAGCGGTTGCCGCCGGCGACCTGTGCAGAAGAGCTGACTATCGGGTAGCATGCCATCGGTGGATATACATGTAAGTGTTCACATGCGTAAGTATTCAATTTAATGATTCATTGCGTTTCAGTCCAGGCAGGAGAACGTCGTGTCGCAGGAACAGAAGCAGAACAGAGAAGAGCAATCAGAGGAACAGAAAAATAAGCGCAGCAAAAGCCCCTCTACCCTCAAAGGTATCGCCACCCTTTTCGAACGTGAAGAGCTCAAGGATCTGTTTATAAAGTACCTGATTCTTATCGGTGTGATCGAAGGCTTTATATTCTTTGTAAGTTTTATCAGCCAGCTGGGTCCGGAGAACGTTCCCTTTCCGTGGAAATCGTTTTTCTTCGCCGCTTTTATTGTCCCCCTGACCATCACCTTTCTCCTTGGTATCATAGTACTGGGGTTTGATCGCTACCTCTACGGCCACCAGCCCGACGATAGTGATAACGGCGGCACACATCTGTCTGCCGCCGAGCGGCAGAGCAGGATTCAGAAATTTCACGCGGTGATCTACGTCATCCGCCAGATCCCGTTTCTGCTGGGGCTGCTGCTTCTGGTTATCCTGGCCGCGGTCGGGTACAAACTTGATGAAATTCTGGCGGTGATCGGCCATATCGGCGAAGAGACTGTATTCTACGTCTCGATTGCGCTCGCGGTTATTCTGGGTGCCGCCCTGATAATGGGCCTGATCTGGATGTTTATGAGCTACAATCTGCGCAAAAAAAGCATGGAATACCAGTACCAGTATAAAAAGGATGTTGTGGAACAGACCGGAATGATCATCCTGGATGATGAGCGCATCATGGACAGGGAAGGAAAGCTGCTCAGCGACAAGCGTCCGCGTCAGCTGCCTCCGGGAGAGAATGATGCAGACGATACCATCCTGATCGACAACGACGAACGCGATTGATTCCCTGACTAACAATATAATAAAACCCGCTTCAGACTTTACAGCCCCCGCTTGCGGGGGCTTTTCACTTTTTTCCATTGCCCTCCGTTATTCCAAGGATTTTATATGTGCGCACAATCCGCCCACCCTGAAGAGGTACACCGCCATGCATATACTCCGCCGCCATGGCTGGTCGAACAGATTATCCTCGATATCGACCTGGATCCGGAATGCACCGACGTATACAGTACTCTGAAACTCAAACGAGCGCCCGGCGCTTCCGCCTCTGCCCCGCTGTTTCTTGATGGCCAGAATCTGCCTCTGCACAGGATAGAACTCGACACTGAAGATCTCGATTCCAAAGCCTTCGATCACGACAGCACAGGCCTGCGTATCCACAATCTCCCGGATCAATGTACCCTGAAACTGAACACCAGCATCAATCCGGGCGCCAACACCGCCCTGGAGGGGCTGTATCTCTCTTCCGGCATTCTCTGTACCCAGTGTGAAGCCGAAGGTTTTCGGCGCATCACCTTCTTCCCCGACCGCCCCGACGTTATGGCGCGCTACACCGTCACCCTGCGTGCAGAGCAAAAACGTTACCCGGCCCTTCTGTGCAACGGCAATCTGCTTACTTCAGGTGATCTCGCCAACGGACGTCACTTTGCCACCTGGGAGGATCCGTTCCCCAAGCCATCGTATCTGTTCGCCCTCGTCGCCGGAGACCTGCACTGCCATGAGCAGACATTCCGAACCCGCTCGGGGCGCGAAATTCTCCTCCAGATATATGTGGAACACCGCAACGCCGACAAGTGTGAATACGCCATGCACGCCCTGCAGAAAGCGATGCGCTGGGATGAAGAGCGCTTCGGCCTCGAATGTGACCTCGATCGCTACATGATTGTCGCAGTGGATGATTTCAACGCAGGCGCCATGGAAAACAAAGGGCTGAATATCTTCAACTCGCGCTATGTTCTTGCGCGTCCGGAGAGCGCGACCGATGCCGATTTTCTCGGGATAGAATCGGTAATAGCGCACGAGTATTTCCACAACTGGACCGGGAACCGCATCACCTGTCGCGACTGGTTTCAACTCAGCCTCAAAGAGGGACTGACCGTATTCCGCGATCAGGAATTCTCCGCGGATATGAACAGCGCCGCCATTCAGCGCATTGACGATGTCCGCCTGATGCAGAACCACCAGTTCCGGGAGGATGCCGGCCCCACCGCCCATCCGGTGCGTCCCGATTCGTACATGGAGATCAACAACTTCTACACCGTTACCATTTATCACAAAGGTGCTGAAATTATCCGCATGCTTGAAACTATCCTGGGGCGGGAAGGTTTCAAGCGCGGCTTCGATAAGTATATAGCGCGTCACGACGGCGAAGCGGTAACCATTGATGACTTTATTCACGCCATGGAGGATGCCAATGCTATTGATCTGAGCCAGTTCATGCTGTGGTATTCTCAGGCGGGCACTCCCGAGATTGAAGTGCGCACCTCAACCTCGGGCTCCGACTTCAACATCCATCTTTCCCAAAGCTGCCGTCCCACCCCGGGGCAGGAGGAAAAGCCGGCATTCCTTATCCCGCTCAGGATTGCGCTGCTGGATGCCCGGGGGAACAAATGCCCCCTGACCCCCAAAGAGACCGACCCTGGGAGGATACGTCTGGAAAACACCCACGAAGCCGTTCTGATTCTGGACTCTGCACAACAGACCTTCACCTTTAGCGACATCCCTGATGAGGTCACCCCATCAGTGCTACGCGACTTTTCAGCCCCGGTAAAAATAGACAAAGCAGCTGATCCGTCTACGCTGCTATTCCTTCTGCGCCACGACGATGATGCGGTAAACCGCTGGCAGGCGGGACAGACCCTGATGCTGGAAAAGATGCTTGCGAGCATCAGCACCAACTGCGATATTGAACCGGAGCAGGAACTGATCGAGACGTGGGGAACAATTCTTGAAGACCCTGATGCTGACCTGGCTCTGAGCGCGCTGATATTAACCCTGCCACCCCAGGGATATATCTCAGACCAGCTCGCACGCACCGGGGTCAAAATCGATCCGGATAAAGTCCAGGATGTTTTTACCCGGATCAGAACCCTGCTCGCGCAAAAACTGGCCCGCCCCCTCAAGGAATGCTACTTACGCTGCCGGGAACAAGGCGGGTACGAGCTCACCCCGCAGGCCATCGGTCAACGCCGCCTTAAAAATGTCGCCCTGGAATACCTTGCCCTTCTCGACGATTCCGAAGCACAGGCATGGATCTGGGAGCAGTTTACCCGCGCCACCAACATGACCGACGTCAGTGCCGCCCTTGCTCTGCTCGCCCATGAAGACTCGACGCGCCGCACCCGCGCTCTGGAGGATTTTTATACGCGTTGGCACAATGATTCCCTGGTGGTGGACAAATGGCTCGCTATTCAGGCGCGCGCCGACCGGAAGGATTGCCTGGAACAGGTGAAAAACCTCATGGAGCAGAAATATTTCAGCCTGAAAAATCCCAACCGGGTCCGGGCCTTGATCGGCACCTTCACCCAGGCCAATCCGGCACACTTTCATGCCATTGACGGAAGCGGATATACCTTTTTGCGCCGACAGATAGAAAAACTCGACAGATTTAATCCCCAGATTGCGGCGCGCCTGGTTACTCCTCTGTTGCGCTGGCCGGTTTATGCAGAAAAGCGCAGCACCTTGATGCGTACCCAGCTGGAATTGCTGGAAAGCATGCCTGATATATCTGCGGATCTGTTTGAAATGGTAAAGCAGGGGCTGAATCAGAGCAGTTCCACCGAGGGATAGAGATTATGCACACCACAGCCGGTTTCCGTTTTGCCATAGATCGTGGCGGCACCTTCACCGATGTGTATGCGCGCCTGCCCGACGGCAGTGAACAGGTGTTAAAGCTGCTCTCCGAAGATCCGGCCAACTATGCCGATGCTCCGTTTGAAGGAATCCGGCGTATCATGGCAGCAGCCGGGGAAGATACCCGAAATCTGAGTGGCACACGGATTGAATCGATCCGCATGGGAACCACCGTAGCCACCAATGCTCTGCTGGAGCGACGCGGCTCCCCCACCCTGCTCGTAATCAGCCGGGGATTTGGAGACCTGCTACAGATCGGCGACCAGAGCAGGGATGAACTCTTCAGCCTGAAGCCGCAAAACCGCAAGCCTCTGTACGCCGAAGTTCAGGAGATAGAAGAGCGCATCCGTCCGGGGCAACCGGGCGAACCCACCAGCTATACCGGCACGGACGGTTCCGGCTTTGTGTGTGAAAAACATCCGGATTCCGAAGTTATTCTCCCCGCCCTGGAACGTGCCCGCGCCCGGGGCTGCGAAAGTGTGGCCGTGGTTTTTGCCCATGCCTATGTGTGTCCGGTGCATGAGCAGCTTGTGGGAGAACTCGCTGCCCGCGCCGGTTTCACGCAGATCTCCCTGTCCCATGCCGTGATGCCCATCGCGCGCATGGTGCCCCGTGGCAACACCTGCGTGGTGGATGCATACCTCACTCCGGTAGTGCTCGAATATGCGAGAAACTTCCGCAACGCCTTTAGCGACAGACTTGCTTCGACAGAGCTGTTGTTTATGGCCTCAGATGGGGGACTGGTTGCAGAAGAGGTCTTCAACGGCAGTCGTGCCCTCCTTTCCGGGCCGGCAGGCGGAGTGAGCGGCTACGCGCGCACGGCATTTGATCCGGAAAAGGGCAGAGCGGTTATCGGCTTTGACATGGGCGGAACCTCAACCGATATCTCGCGTTTTGATGGTGACTTCGACCTGAGCGATACCAGCAGCATAGACGGTATTCCTGTTCAGATTCCGCAGCTTGACATCCGCACTGTGGCTGCGGGCGGAGGGTCGCGTCTGTTCTTTCGTCACGGAATATTTGAAGTGGGTCCTGAATCCGCCGGATCCCACCCGGGCCCGGTATGTTACCGCAAGCAGGGATATCTGGCGGTAACCGATGCCAACCTCCTTCTGGGACGTTTACACCCGGACTTTTTTCCTCAGGTATTTGGCCCCGACGAAAAACAGCCCCTGGATATCGAAGCGACCCGGAGCGCGTTTATCCGCCTTGCCCATGAAGTGAACACGTGGCAGGCCGGGCAAGGGCGCGCGGATATGAGCTGCGCCGAAATTGCCGCCGGTTTTCTCGATATTGCCAATGAGGTGATGGCGCGCCCGATTCGTGAAGTATCGGTGCAACGCGGCTTCGACCTGCGCGACCATGCTCTCGCGTGCTTTGGCGGTGCCGGTGGGCAGCACGCCTGCGCCATGGCACGCAAACTCGGTATCAGCACCATCCATATCCACCGCCATGCCGGAATTCTCTCCGCATGCGGCATGGAGCTCGCCCCTCAGGTGGCGAACCGGGAGGAAGCCACGAGCGGTATTCTCGACGCCACTCTTTTGACCCGCTGCAACCAACGCCTGCAGGAACTTGAGGCAGAAACCCGCCGTGAACTCGAAGAGTACGGGCACACGCCGGAACAGATCAGGAGCCGACACTACATGCAACTGCGCTTCAGCGGCACTGACCAGGGAATCCTCATCCCTGCGCCGGAGGACGGTGATTACGTCGCAGCGTTCAGGGCGACATATATGCGCGAATTCGGCTTCAGCCTCGAGCGCCCGGTTGAAGTGGATCACCTGCGGGTGCGCACCAGTTCTTCTCCATCCTCCCTGGTTCCGGCTCCACCGCAACATGCAACAACGCCATCCCCACTCACCAGCTCAGAGGTTTACTTCAACGGCGCCTGGATCGACACACCGGTGTTCGATTTCGCTTCTCTGGGAGATGCAAGCATTGACGGTCCCGCCCTCGTGATCCAGGACACCGCCACTATCGTCCTCGAACCCGGATTCCATGCGCGCCTCAATCAGCACGGCGACATGATTATCCAGACCCATTCCCGCGAGAAGGAGTACACACCGCATCCGCAACCCCCTTCACCTGCCGCCCCCGATCCGGTTCAACTGGCGCTGTTCAGCAATCGTTTCAGCTCCATTGCCGAGCAGATGGGCAGAGCCCTGCAACGCACCGCCATCTCCACCAACATCAAGGAACGTTGCGACTTCTCCTGCGCCCTGTTTGATGCGGACGGCAATCTGATCGCAAATGCCCCCCATACCCCGGTACATCTCGGGGCTATGAGCCACGCGGTAAAAGCGCAGATAGCAGATCCACAGATCACATTCCGCCCGGGTGATGCCCTTATGAGCAACCATCCAGGCCGGGGAGGAAGCCATCTGCCCGACATCACCATCATCACCCCGGTCTGGAGCGACGAGGAAATTGTGGCATTCGTAGCCAACCGCGGGCATCATGCGGATATTGGCGGGCTGACTCCGGGCTCCATGCCTCCTTTCTCCGCCTTTCTTGCAGAAGAAGGCTGCGCTGTATCCGTCTTTAAAGTCGTGGATCAGGGCAGATTTGAGGAAAACGCCCTGCGAAATATCCTCGCCAACCCCGGCACGGACCGCTACGGTGCTCCGATTCCAGGGAGCAGACATATTGAAGACAATATTTCCGATATCCGGGCACAACTCGCGGCCAATAACTGCGGAAGCAATCTGCTGAAAAAGCTCTACCGCCACCATGGTCAGCCAACGGTCAGAGCATATATGCGCCACATCCAGGAACATGCGGAACGCTGTGTGCGCAACTGCCTGCGGGACATATGGTCTCAAAATCGCACTGCATCCCCGCAAAAGGGCAAAAACATTGAACTGCAGGCGCATGATTACCTTGACGATGGCACCCTCATCGCTCTGAGTATTGAGGTCAATGCCGAGGGAAGTGCGGTATTTGATTTCAGCGCGACAGGATCGCAGCAGTGGGGCAATCTCAACACTCCCCGTGCGGTAACAACCTCGGCGGTGCTCTACTGTCTGCGCTCCATGGTGGATGAAAACATTCCCCTCAATCAGGGATGTCTGCACCCGGTACGCATTATCACCCGCCCCACCTCCATCCTCGATCCGGCTCCGGACCTGGGGGTGGTGGGCGGCAATGTTCTCACCTCGCAGCGCATTGTGGATGTGGTTTTGAAAGCCTTCGGTCTGGTCGCTGCCTCCCAGGGGTGTATGAACAACCTGACCTTCGGTGCTTCAGGCTTCGGGTATTACGAAACTATCGGCGGAGGCAGCGGTGCCGGACCCGGATGGCACGGTGCGAGCGGAATCCATACCCACATGACCAATACCCGCATCACCGATGTGGAGATTCTGGAGCAACGCTATCCCGTAGTCCTTACCCGGTTCTCCCTGCGCCCGGACTCCGGCGGGAGAGGAGAATGGAACGGTGGAGACGGATTGATCCGCGAGTTACGTTTTCTGCAACCTGTGCAGGCGGCTATTCTCTCTGAGCGCCGGGTTTTCCCGCCGTACGGTATCGGAGGTGCACACCCCGGAGCCTGCGGAGCAAACACTCTGATACGCGTCGATGCAACCGAAGTGAATCTGGGAGGTAAAAACAGCATCACTCTCAGACCCGGCGAGCGCATCCGTATCGAAACCCCGGGTGGAGGCGGGTATACTTCCATACCGGGGCGTCCGTGTGCTTAAGCGCCAATATCCATCGCTCCAAATCCATTGCGTTCAGGTCAGGATATAGGGTATCCTGCAGTCAGATGATTAAGTCACCCGGCAACGTTTGCAACCATTCAACACCCGTAACCCCCGGCTGTTTTGAGCCCTTACTGAACATATTCCGTGTTCATGAAAGACCAGCTATGCATGTGAAAACCGCAGAATTTGTTAAAAGCGCCACTGCACCGGCGCACTACCCCGAAGCGCTGATGCCCGAGATTGCCTTTGCCGGACGCAGCAACGTGGGGAAAAGCTCGCTTCTCAACGTCCTGCTGCAACGCAAAAATCTGGTGCGCACCTCTTCCACTCCCGGGCGTACTCAGCTGATCAACTTTTTCTGTGTCAACAACAGCATCAGCATGGTGGATCTGCCCGGCTACGGTTTTGCCAAAGTGCCGATGGCGGTAAAAAAACAGTGGGGACCGATGATCCGCACCTACCTGCAGAACCGTCCCGCCCTCTGCGCCGTCGTGGTTCTGTTTGACATCCGCCGCATCCCGCAGGATGAAGACCTCCAACTGCTCGACTGGCTCGAAGAATACCGCATCATGACCATCCCGGTAATCACCAAAGCGGATAAGATAAAGCGCAGCCAGCACCAGAAAGCTGTGGCGCGAATAGCTCAAGCCACCGGCCTTCCCGCAGATGCCTTCACCCTGTTCTCCGCCCTGAAGCGCAGCGGCGAAGATGATGTATGGGAACTTATCCAGACCGCTATCGAAGACAGCGGGATCGCTCTTGACGCTCAGGAGTGAAGCGGATAATCTTCAATTAAAAGCGAGGTAACCATTCGCCACCATTACAGGCAGAAGGGGCTTGTGGTACCCATGGAAAGGGCGTCTGTCGCCACGGACGGCGACAGTCGAACGGCCATGGACGGCCCCGATCCCAAACAGTCGTGTCCCTTGGGATGGGAACCACAAGGCGTTACTGAACAGTTACGAAACGAGAAGATCCATACTCCAGAATAAAGGATATAACACATGGGAATCATACATGTTGTAGGCGCCGGAATCGAAGGACAGGAGGGATTCAGCCAGCGTGCCATTCAGCTGCTCGAACGTGCGGACATCATTATCGGCACCCCCAAGCAGCTCGCTTTGTTCAATAATCTGCAGGGCAAAAAGCAGATTCTGGAGCGTGAAAACGATGTATGCGAACTTCTGCGCGATGCCGCCGACGCCGATGTGGTGATCCTCGCCTCCGGGGATCCACTCTTTTTCAGCATCGGGCGCGACCTGCTGCGCAACATCCCGGCGGAAAACCTTGAATTTGTCCCCAACGTCACCTCGGCGCAATTTGCCTTCGCCCGCATCAAACAGCCGTGGGATGACGCGGTATTCATATCCGCCGAAGGTCTTCCCCTGATCATGGTGGTTAATCGCATCATAGCCAACGATAAAGCCGCGGTCCTGACCCATGACCGCTGTCCCGCCGGAGCCATCGCACGGGAAATGCTCCACCGCGGACGCGAAGGATACTCGGTATACGTATGTGAAAATCTCGGCGGCGATGATGAGCGCATCGAAGAGACCTCGGTCAGGGGATTGCTCGACATGGAGATATCCCCCCTGAACGTCCTTATCTTTATTAAGCGGTTTGACCACGAATCCCTGCGCCATCAGCCCACTTTAGGGATCGCGGATTCACAGTTTCAATCCCTGAAAAAACAGATCACCCCGGAAGAGGTAAGGGTTATCGCCCTGGCCAAACTGCAACTGCGCCAGGACATGACCCTGTGGGACATCGGGGCAGGAAGTGGCTCTATCTGTGTGGAAGCGGACTTCCTCCTTCCAAACGGGCGCATTTATGCTGTAGAGCGCAACAGTGAGTATCTTGGATTTCTGCGCCACAATCTGAATAAATTCTCCACCCGCAATGTACGGATTATTGAGGGTGAGGCTCCTTCATGTCTGGAGGAACTCCCGGATCCGGATCGGGTATTTATCGGCGGCTCAGGTGGCAGACTCTGGAGCCTGCTTGAAACCGTGGATGCACGTATGAACCCCGATGGGCGTATTGTTCTCACCGCTTCAACCCTGGATACCCTTGCGGCAGCAACAGATTTCTTTGAAAACAACGGCTACACCATTCAGGTAACTACAGTGAATATCGCGCGCACCAACAATGCCAGCGACTATAAAATTTTTGAAGCACAGAATCCGGTTAATATCATCATGGCTACCCGGGATGCTTCAGTTGATCTGGGCTGAACAAAAGCATAAGGATAGATTATATGGAAGAACGCCGCAGACACCAGCGATACGAAACCCTGAACCTTGTCTACTATGTGGTCAAGGATGACGGCAGTGAACTCTCTCAGGACATGGGGCGCACCCTGGATGCAAGTGAACGGGGCCTGCTCATTGAGACCCGCATTCCTCTGGTTGAGGGACTCCATCTGAAGATGGACATCGCCATGGGTGATAAGATCCTCAATCTCAGCGGTGAAGTGGTACATACCCATAGCGCAGATTCGGGCATGCATGTATCCGGGGTTGAGTTCGATCCGCTGGATGAAAAAACCCACACCCTGCTGAAAGAGTTTCTGCGCCATTTTGACCCCGTATAACCGGGAGTCCTGTTTTCATGAATCAGGATTCAGACACCGGAAACCCTTTGCTGAAACATCTGCTTATTTCCGGAAACTGCTTTTCTGCTCTGCAGATACCCCCCTATGCTTCCAGATCACAGCACCCGTACCTCCGTGCCATCCAGCCCCGCCAGGCATATCGGGAAAACCGGCAAACAACCTGTTTGCGCCTTCAATTCTCTTCTTACTTTAAAAGTTTAAAATAATTCGACTCGCCTTGATCCAATTATATTTGTGTTATTTTTAAGTTATGCTACAGTTAATTTCAAAAGTCATAAAGGGCAGTCTGAATGCCCGCCACATGCGCCTGTCCGGAATACGATGCATCTTCAGTCACATTCCGGCTCCGCATACTTACAATTTTTCTATCTATAATTTTATTCAAGGAGGAACCATGAAAAGACTAGCCCTACTGCTGATGTTGCTGTTCGGCCTACCCGTGATCGGCTCCGCATCCGATCTCAATCAGGCTGCACAGGAAGGCCGCTTCTTCATCAATCCGATGATCGGCGGCTTTGAAAAAGAGAGCACGGACGATTACAATCCCGAAATCAACTATTCACTGGGATTCGGCTACAACTATTCCCCCAATCTGAGCAGTTATTTTTCAGGATCTTATTCACCCGAACGCAGAGATCAGGACACGGATCTTATGACGGCATCTATCGGGGCTCTCTACCATTTTATGCCTGAAGAGCGTCTGGTGCCCTATGTTTCCGCAGCTCTGGGCTACCTCGGGATTGACGGCAAGGACGGGCTTGGTGATGAAGATCAGGCTCAGTTCAACTACGGTGCGGGCCTCAAGTATTTCATAAGCGAGGACATCGCTCTGAACACCGAGGTCAGACACATGCTTGACACCAGCGGTGAGCCCAACAGCCTCATGTACCAGGCCGGCATGGTATTCTTCCTCGGTGACAAGGTAAAGCACGACAGCGACAATGACGGGGTCATGGATGAAGATGACGCCTGTCCTGACACCCCTGCAGGCGCACCGGTCGACAGCAGAGGCTGCTGCCTTGACAGCGACAACGACGGAGTTTTCGACTACAAGGACAAGTGTCCTGACACCCCTGCAGGCGCGCCGGTGGACAGCAAAGGCTGCTGCCTTGACAGCGACAACGACGGAGTTTTCGACTACAAGGACGATTGTCCTGACACACCCGCAGGCGCGCCGGTGGACAGCAAAGGCTGCTGCCTTGACAGCGACAACGACGGAGTATTTGACTACAAAGATCGCTGCCCCAACACCCCTGAAGGAGCCAAGGTGGATGAGGACGGTTGTCAGCTGAAGATAAACCTGGTGATTAAATTTGACACCGACAAGGCCGAAATCCTTGAGCGCCATACTCCAGAGCTGACAAAGGCCGTAAAATTCATTAAGAAGTATCCGGAGCAGAAAATACTTGTTGCCGGACACACCGACAGCGTGGGAGCCGCCACATACAACCAGCAACTTTCCCAGAAGCGCGCTGACGCGGTCAAGACATACCTGGTTGAAGAAGCCGGTCTTGACGCAGACAAGCTGGTAACCAAAGGGTACGGAGAGGAAAAGCCCATTGCCAGCAATGACACCGCATCAGGCAGACAGGAAAACCGGCGCGTGGAACTCAGCGTTTTCATGCAGTAATTTTTAAAATACGCCATTCAGACACTGTCTGATATGCGCACACTCACCAAAAGCCCTTCTGCCCCGGCAGAGGGGCTTTTGTTTTATGCCAGTTTTTTTCCACCCAAACAGAATACAGAGAGAATCGGGAGGATACAGGCGAAAACATCATCAGATATCAAGCAGCATCTAAAGGATTTATTTAGGGGAAACGATTGCATGCGCGTATGCAATTGTATACAATATACCGCATTCTCAGTGACTGACTGAATACATATCTCGTATAGAGTTCTGCCGCGTATGCAGATAATTGATGGAAAACTGATATCCGAAAAGGGGGATTCCTCATGAGTGAAAAATTGGATCTACAGGCAGCAATCAAAGATGCCATGCAGACTGAAAAGGATGCCATGGATTTTTACAAGTACGCTGCTGAAAAAATGTTTGACGAAAAAGCCAAGCGCGCATTCGAGATTTTAGCCCAGGAAGAAAAGCAGCACGCACACATGTTCTATGAGTTCTATAAAGGTGATGATATCAAAGACTTTGAGGAATTTATAGCGCGCGGGCCCGACACAGAATCCAGCTGGTGGAAAGCCCTGCAACAGGCAATGCTGAGCGACTTTGATGAGCGCAAAGCCATTGAGCTCGCCATCGACCAGGAAGCACAACTGGAAAAAGATCTTCTGGCCATGGCGGAAAAGATCGATGATCCGGCAGTAAAAAATGTCTACCTTGCCAATGCACGTTCAACCCATCATCACTATGAACTGTGCTTGGAAGAGCGCAGTGCCCTACTGGGAGAATCCAGCTGAAAGAGCACTGTATCCAGATTAAACACAACAGCGCCCACCCCTGTCAAAGTGCGGGCGCTGTTGTGTTTTCGCCATAATCAATTCTTGGTGTATGTTAGTGTGTGGGGGAGGTTCTGACCCTGCATTTCAACATAACCCCCCTGCGGACTCCAGCTTCTGACCCACATTTTATCCGGAAAGGCCTGGGGTTTGTATACCGATTTCCCCAGCAGCAGACGCAGGCACTCCTGGGTCACTTCGGAAATACTCGGATGGGGATAGACAGACTTTAGCACATCCGCAGCACCTTTATCGTGATCCATAAAGTGGGAAATGGCGGTAACCACATTCGAAACCTGCGGCCCTCCGGCGCGCGTCCCCAGAATTTTCATCTCCACATCGTCGTGGACGATGATTTTCACAAAGCCACGTGTATTGCGCATTGCAATAGGGCGACTCATCAGGGCGTTGCTCACATAGGCCACCCTGTAACTGTACCCTCTGGCCTGACATTCCTCTTCACTTAAACCCACGGTGGCTATGGATGGATTCAGAAACATAATTGCCGACATATTCCGGTAGTTCAGGGGATGGATATCCTGGCCGAACATCACCTTTGCCGCCATCCTCCCTTCCATCTCGGCAATATTCACCAGATTGGGGTGACAAGTCACGTCTCCGCAGGCAAAAATATTTCCATTCACGCGGCAATCGGAGCCGGTATGCAGGTATCCTCTGGAATCAACCCGGATCCCGGCATTTTCCAGACCGAGATTATCCAGATTGGGTTTGCGCCCGACAGAAAACAGCACATGATCCACTTCGAGCACTTCACTGTGCCCATCGGGAAAATCGAGAAACGCGCGCAGATAGTCGGGATAATGTTCCACTTTGCGCAACGTGGCACACTGATGGATCTTCACTCCGTCCTTCTCCAGATTGCGGTGGACAAAGCGGCTCACATCCCCGTCTTCATACGGCAGAACACGTTCTTTGTTGTCAAGTAGATGCACCTGAGTCTGCCCGAAAGCTGAGAAAATCGTAGCGTATTCACACCCTATCACCCCGGCCCCGATAATCAGGAGGCGTTTGGGAAACTGCTCCATGTTGTGGATACCATCGGAATCAAAAATACGTTTCTGATCCACTTCAACTCCGGGATACGGGCGCGGGCAACTTCCAGTGGCGATAAGAATATTTCTGGCTTTCACCAGATATTCGCTCTCGGGATAAGTGCTGTGTGCAGAAGGCTTAATCCGCACCGTGGTTGCATCCTGAAACCGGGCGCGGCCGCTGTGCAGGGTTATAGAGCCGCAGCCCTGCCAACGCCCGGGCGAAAACGTCTCCAGCTGGGTAAGCATCTGATACTGACGTTCTTTTACCGCCTGCTCGACCGTTATCATCAGGGTCTTGAAATCCACCGTCAACCCGGAAGCGCGGTAGCCGCGATCCATCCGGTTGGCGACAGCATAGTCCTTCGCCAACTCCCACATGGTCTTGGACGCCAGGGCTCCATCCTTAACCCCGGCACCTCCGATCTCTTTGGCTTCGACAATACACACATGCGCGCCGAAATCGAAGGCGCGCATGGCCCCGGCAAATCCGCCCGGACCGCATCCCAGCACACACAGATCGTATTCGCGCCTCTCCTCCATTCTGATCCTTTCCGCGCGCGAGCGCTTAAATAAACGTGCCCCTGCCCTGTTACTTTCCCGTATGCAAACCCCATTTAAAACATATCAGAGCCCGCTATCTGCGCGCATCCGCAGAAATACAGGGAACTTCGGAATACCGGATTCATAGTGGCCATGATATTTGTAGGTTATGGTGGATCCCAGCGGAGGTGGGTTGTCGCGCTGGGCATCGCTGAAACCACTGCCTATTTTAAACTCCACTCCTTCCGGTGAGCGCACCCGCAAAGCTCCGAGGCGTCCGCTGTTGCGCCCTGAACCGCGGATATGCTCCACCACCACGGCTTCGGCATCCTCGAAGCGTTTCACCTTGAGTATAGAGGCGCACCGCCCCGGAGTGTATCCGGCGCGGGGATCGCGCACCATCAACCCCTCGCCCCCCTGAGATACCACTTCTTCAAGATGTGCTGCCAGATGGGCGGCATCTCGCACGGGGATCTGATGCACTACCGTCGCATACCGGCTCGGGTGCTCTTCAAACCAGTTTATCGCATGCTGCAGACGCCGGGCAAAATAGCCGGGGATATGGGGAACATCAAACACAGCATATTCAAGCTCCAGCCAGCCCGGATGCGGATCCTGACGCAGCACGGTGGAAAGAGTGTCCTCAAAGGTACCGTGTCCACCCCAGAGTTCCCCTTCAAGGGCGAAAGGGGGCAGGTCAGCGGTAAAGGTTCCGGGCGGATGCAGAGGTACTCCGTTTTTGCTGTAGAGCGCTTCACCATCCCAGTATGCCCGGACCCCATCGAGCTTTTCACTCATCCACCACCCCGCAACATCGGTTTCACTGTGGTAGACTTCGGGCAGCATGGGGGCATGCGCGCGGGCATGCACACCTGAAGGCAGGGAGATCAGCAGCAGAAGCGCCACTGCGACACACGCAAGCGCTACTTTAGTCAACCTGTCCATTCCTGGAATATTTTCCATTTTCAGCGTAAAACACATACCCGGAACCCCTCTTCTGCAAGTCTTCATGACTTACAGAGCGACAATTCCACCATTTTTATCGAATGTCACGAATCCCGTCAAAAATTGGCCACCAGCGAAGCCGCGAGCACGGTGTCGGTGTCGTCGCTGTTTTCTGCGGGTTCATTGTCGTATTTGATTACATAGCTGGTTTTGAACGAGAAAATGCTGTTAATCGCGGTAACCAGGGCGGTCTCGGAGTTGAGCATGTAGTTCTGCATTTCCTCAAAATCAAGCAGTGCCTCGAGGCTCTGGGTGAACTTTGTGTCATCGCTGATCTTGTATTCGTATTCTGTATACAGACGCCCACCGAGGTATTCGGTATCGGAATCATCGATAAGTTTTTCGATGGTATAGGTTAGGCCCGCCTCCCCGAGGAAAAAGTGTTTCGGACCGGTGAGAAACTTATACCCGCTACCGCCGCCGAAGGTATAGCGATGGTCGATATCGGCAAAGCGATCCTTAAGCCAGTTGGCGCTGAGATAATTATAAAAACGTTCTGTCGGTGCGTAGTCTCCGCGCAGTTCGGTGGCATATGATTCAGCATCGCGCTGCCCGTCACTCTCGCCGTTCAAAGCCTGGAACTTCCAGCGCCCCGACCATTTCTCGCTGAACTGATAAGTGAGCTTGTTTTTCACCGACAGGGTGGTCACTTCACTGTTGCCGCTGGTATCCACGTAGGAAAGCTCAGCCTCATCATGCCAGCGCCGGTCTTCACCCTCTTCAGCATAGGCAGTAGCTGCGCATACAATTAAACAAAATATCCCTGCGGCAATACAAATTGTTCTCACCTGGTGCCTCCTTCAAGTTGATAGATGTCTGCTATGGTGTTGCTAAAACAGATTATGCTGTGTGACATTAAAAAATAATACAGTGTTTTACATTGCCTGAGCGCGAAGTTTAGACTAACATTCGTTCGTAACTGTTCAGTACGGCCTTGTGGCACCCATTCCAAGGGACACTTTGCGCCGTCCATGGCCGTTCGACTGTCGCCGTCCGTGGCGACAGACGCCCTTTCCATGGGTACCACAAGCCCCTATGAGCAATGATGGTGAATAGTTACATTCTTTCGATGTTATGCGCCCGGTTATCACCTGGACAAGGCCATACTAAACAATCAAAACCCCAAGATTTTCAGGCATGTCAGATTCCAGTAAAGACAACACACCGCCATCCCACCGGGATTCCACTACAGATGCGGAGCTTTTTCGTCAGATAACCGACAGTCTGAACGATATCCTCATCATGCTCGACAGGGATCTCAACATTCTGCAACTCAACCGCGCGGCGATTAAAGCCTATGCGGTCACACGTGCCGACTACGCAGGTCGCCCATGCCACGAAGTATTCTGGGACTGCGGCCAAAAATGTGCGGATGCCCCTCCCTCGAAGTGATGCAGCATGGCAGAAGCGTAAAAGCAAAGCGCTATCGCGCGGATGGCACTATCCTGGACCGCACCATCTCTGCCGTATATGACGATGCGGGGAACATCAGCGGCTGCGTCATCGTCGCCACGGACATCACCGCACGTGAGCGCTATATCCAGAAGCTACAGCGCTTTGAGCAGATTCTTTCAACCTCTACAGATATGGTGGCCTTTCTCGATACCAGAGAGACCTTCCTTGCAGTCAATTCCAGCTACGCCCGCGATCACGCTTCCACCCCGGATGAGATAATCGGCACCAAAGCCGCAGAGACCATGAGCCCGGAATTTCATAAACTCTACCGCGCAACGGCGCAGAGTGTACTTGAAAGCGCCGAATCTGTCACCATCTGCCACGATGAGATTGTCCGCAATACCATCCGGCGCCGTCTGGAATCGGTATTTGTCCCCTACTTTGAAGAGTACAAGAGCATTTCCGGAATCGTGCTGCGCACCAAAGATATAACCGCACAGCATGAGCAGCAGAGCAAGTTGCGCCTGGCGGCGCGGGTATTTGAAAACACCGCTGAAGCCATCATCATAACCGAACCTGATGCTACCATTGTTGCGGTAAATGCCGCTTTCACCCGGATTACCGGATATGCGGAGGAAGATGTGCTCCATGCCACCCCGGCAATTCTTCAGTCTGGACGGCATGACAGCGCATTTTACACAGCCATGCGGGCGGAACTGCAACGTGAAGGAAGCTGGCAGGGCGAGGTATGGAACAGACGCAAAAACGGGGAGATATTTCCTGTATTTCTGAAGATAAGCGCAGTTTCCGACCATGGAAACACTGTCAACTATGTGGGCGTATTCTCCGACCTCAGCCCCATTCACAAAAATGCACAGAAGCTCGAATTTCTCACGCACCACCATCCCCTGACCCAGATGCCTAACCGCCGCGCCCTCAACAGGAGCCTTGCCGAAGCGGTTAAAGATGCGCATCAGCACAAGCGGTTCTGCGCCATTCTGTATATCGACCTGGACAACTTCAAGAAGATCAATGACAGCCTCGGGCACAGAGCCGGAGACCAGGTACTGATTGAAGTCGCAGCAACCCTGGAGAAAATACTGAGTCCGGATGCGTGCATATATCATATCAGCGCCGACGAATTTGTTGTGACTCTACCGCGCGACTGCAACCTTGAATGTGCTACCCGATATGCTGACTCCATTGCGCGCAAGCTGCAGGAGCCCTTTTACGTCGAAGATTATGAGTTGTTTTTGAGTGCAAGTATTGGTATCGCCAAAGTCAACCAGGATACCGTAACCCACGAAGATTTAATCAAACATGCCGACCTGGCGATGTACCATGCCAAGAGAAAAGGGAAAAACACCTACCACATCTACGCCCCGCAACTGACCGCATCGGCACTGGATCGGGTCAGACTCGAAAGTTATCTGCGCCATGCCCTTGAATTCAATGAATTCTGTGTTCACTATCAGCCTCAGATCGACTTGCGCACCCGGCGCATAGTGGCCGCTGAAGCCCTGGTGCGCTGGAACCATCCCCACGAAGGGCTGATCCCTCCGGATGTGTTTATCCCATTAAGTGAAGACACTGGAATGATTATCCAGATCGGGGCATTTGTGCTCGAAAGCGCATGCCGCCAGTTTATGGAGTGGCGCACCAGCGGTCTATCCATCGAACGCATAGCGGTCAACCTCTCCGGCAACCAGATCCAGCGCCGGGATCTGCCCGATACCATAGCGCGCATCCTGCGCGAAACCGGATGTCCGCCGGAATGTCTGGAACTGGAGATAACCGAGAGTTTTATTATGAACCATCCACAGGAATCGATCGATCTCCTGAATAAAATCCGCGCATCGGGGGTCAGCTTTTCCATTGACGATTTCGGCACCGGGCATTCATGCCTGAGCTACCTGAAAAAACTTCCGCTAAAACGCCTCAAGGTGGATCGATCCTTTGTGTGGGATATCAACGCCAATCCCGACGGTGAGCAACTGACCCGCGCCGTCATCGCCATCGGCCACAGTCTGAATCTGGATATCACAGCTAAAGGGGTGGAAACTGCGGCGCAACTCGAATTTCTCGCCCAGGAGAAGTGCGACGAAGTGCAGGGTTTTCTGTTCAGTAAACCGGTGGATGGGGCGGCATTCACGGCGCTGCTCGAGCAGGGACTTTGTCTGAAATAGTTTCTTCCTGCCTCTTCTCCAGATCACGGAGATGCTGCAGCAGTTGCTGCGCCTGCCTGCTGAACTCCGGTTCCCGGGCGGCATGCATGAGCGCATCCCGGGCGGCTTCAAGTTCTCCGGCGTTCCACGCTGCATATCCGGCAAATAACCACGCACGCACGCTGTTCCCGCCCTCCTGCACCCGGTCTGCGAGTTCGGCATAGGCAGTGTACGCCTTGGCGTAGTCTTTGAGCATATACAGAATCTGCGCCCGGACGCGCAGGTGCGTCACCTCTTCTTTCCCGGTGTCGATCTGCTCGAGATATGCCAGTGCCCGGCGGGGCTCATGGCGCTGAAGATATGCCTGCGCCAAGAGCAGGAGCACTTCAGAATCGTCATCGGTGGCGGACGGCATTTCAAGCAGATCGGAAAGATAGGTGATGGCCTGGACAGGTATCCCCAGCTTAAGACACAGATCTGCACGCAGGCGTTCCTCGCGCGCATCCCCCGGGTCGAGAAAACCGACCACCTGCAGCGCCACCAGCGCCCGGGTATAGTGCTGCTGCTCAAGGTGAATATGCGCCGAAATCCGCCACCAGCGCACCGAGAGAATTTCATCTTCAAGCAGGGCGTCCACATATTCAAGCGCGGTATCCGCCATATCCAGCTGCAGATACAGATGAATCAGATACTCGCGCCAGCGCTGGCGTGCGCTGGCGGAACTCTCCCGGGCCAGTATCTCAACCTGCTTCAGAGCAAGGCGCTGATTCCGTTCTCCCCCTTCATGCATGTATATATGCACCAGAAGTTCGCGCCACTGCAGGGCAACCGCATCCGGGAAATCCTCCAGTAAACGCTGCAGAAGCTCGCGCGCCCGTTCCGGCTTCCGGTCCTGATACCAGGCCAGGGCGGCATTGTAGCGCCAGCGCGGTTCCGGATGCTCAGCGAGGGCAAAAGCGCGTTCAAAGGCGCGTGCCGCTGCGGCATATTCCCGGAGGTGAAAACGGCACTGGGCCAGGTTTATCCACCCGGCATACAGAGTGGGATCACCGCCAACACTGCGCTCAAACCACGGGCAGGCTGTGGCATAGTCCTCCTGATACTGCGCAACCAGAGCACGATAAAAATCCACCAGAGGGTGGTGCCTCTCGCGCTCAAGCAGGGGGCGCAGCACCTCTTCGGCGGCGGCGTAGCGCTTTTGTTCCAGGTATGTGCGCGTGCGCGCAATTCCCGCCTGCTCACTCGGACGCAATCTACCCCCTTCTTCAGTTGCTGCATTCCCGGCGCTGCAGAGTATGCCCACGAGGAGCAAGAGTATATATATAATCCGTCTTGGCGACATCGGCGCAGTCAGTCTTCCAGTTCAAAGCGGATAGTGGTTACAACCCGGGCGCGAACCCGCTCTCCCATAAGGGTAGCGGGGGAAAAACGCCATGAACGTATCCCCCTGGTGACGCTGCCCTCAAAAATCCCTTCAGGTTCGGATTCAAGCACCTCCACCTCTTCCACTTCTCCATTGAGTCCCACCTGCAGAGCCACCTTTACCCAGCCTTCAACCCCCTGACGCTTGGCCCGCAGAGGATACAGGAAAGGGGTCTGTGTCACGGGCCGGACCGGCTCGTCGAGTTCGTCGTTCGGATACACTCCGGATGGTGAGCCGATATCCACCTGTGCTTCCACCTTCTGCATCACGCCCACGCCGGCAAGATCAAATTCGGGCTCAGGCAGGGATATCGTACTCTCAAACTCCGGCAGGAGCGGCTCCAGATCCGCTTTCAGGCTCAGATCGGGCCGGGGCAAAGGCTGTAGCTCCACCTGCTCGCGTTTCCGGGTTTCGGCAGTCCTGTGCTCGCGCTCCCGGTGTGTAGCGCGAGGCACTTTTTCAGGAGGCATATACACCTGCACCGGTTCACTGTGGCCGCGTGTGCGCTGCATATCCGGATCGCGCACCAGCTCGGGCAGCAGAGTGAACAGTACCACATTGAGCAGCAACGCCCCGATGACAGCGTACGCCAGAGTTGCTCTGCCACCTGCAAAAGCCATTATCTGTTTCCGTTGGCGGCGGCAAGAGCGACATGCTCCGCTCCGCCCAGTTTACATCCGTCCAGCACCTCTACCGCCAGACCGGTGGAGCTGCCCCGATCGGCGACAATCACCACACTGCCTTCGGGATTCTCCGCCATGGCGCGCTCTACATGAACCCGCACCGCTCCCGGTTCCACCGTGCGCCCTTCAATCACTATGGTGTTGGAATCCGTGATCCCGATCAGCAGAGTGGCCCCCTCCTGGGCCCCGGCACTTTGAGCCTGAGGACGCTGGATATCCACACCGGTTTCGCGGACGAAACTGGTGGTAACGAGAAAGAAAATCAGGAGGATAAACACCATATCTATGAGGGGGGCGATGTTGAGCTCCAATCCCTGACGCCGGGCGCGCCGGGGTCCGGTTATGTTGATCATGCGTCTTCTCCCTCTTCTCCAGGAGCGGTAAACTTCATAGCGGCTGGAAGTTCGAGCTGGCGTTTGAGCTCCCGGATCAGATTGTTAAGGCGGATTTCGAGTGCGGCAGCGCGGCGCTGGATAAAATTACGCATAAACAGCCCCGGAATCGCCACAATCAGGCCGGTCTGCGTTGTAACCAGGGCCTCGGAAATTCCTCCTGCCATAGCACGTGGATTGCTGTTGCCGAACAGGGCGATGGTATCAAAGGTGGATATCATCCCCAGCACCGTCCCCAGCAACCCCAGAAGTGGAGCCACTGCCGCCAGCACACTTATCAGGCTGATCCCCCGGCTCAGGAGCGCACGTATCTGCGCTCCTGCCTCGTCAAGCAGATGCTCATCCAGCGCGGCGCCCTGGCGGCGCAGTTGCACAAACCTGTACACCAGCATGGCATTCAGCCCCTGACACAGCGAAGGCAATCCCTCTGCAGCGCTTACGCACCGGCATGCCTGCTCTGGCGAAAGATCATTGCGATACAGCTGTTTCAGCACCAGCAGACGATAGATAATGCATCCCCACAACAGAACCGAAATCAGCACCAGCGGCCACATCACCACGCCTCCGGTGTGGATATACTCCCATGCAGGTTTCATCCCGTTCATTCCTGACCTTTTGCAAGGGCGGCATACTGCTCCTGGCGTACCTTGCTCACCCGATTCACGAAACTGATCGCTTTCTCTTCCAGGTCGGCAATCCTCTCCTCCACCCGGCGGCTGATGAGGCTGTGCGCGAGCATGATGGGGATCGCAACTCCGAGACCGAACATCGTGGTCACCAGGGCTTCGGAAATTCCGGAGGAGAGCATACGCGGATCACCGGTACCGTGGAACGTAATAAGTTCAAAGGTGTGGATCATTCCAGTCACCGTACCCAGCAGACCCAACAGCGGAGCTATGGATGCCAGCACCCCCAGGGTGGAGAGAAAGCGCTCCTGTGCGGGTATCTCGGCGAGTATCGCCTCCTGGAGGACATTCTCCAGCTCCGCGCGCGAACCATCCACATAGGGCAGGGCCGCACGAAACACCCGCGCGGGCGCAACATTGTAACGCGCGCAGGTGGCGGCGCAGGCATCCCAATCCCGCGTAGCGATATCCGGCTGCAGGCTATTGAGGATGGCCTCGGCGTTCTGGCGCTGGCGCGTGAGAAACCAGATGCGCTCAAAGATCAGGACCAGGGCCACCAGACCAATACCCAGAATGGGCCAGACGATAAAACCGCCGTACTTCACCTGTTCCCCAAGGCCACGCTCATAGGTCATCTGGCGTAAAGCGGCCCCATGGCCTATGTCGATGGGCGCGGCTTCGGTTTCACCATCCAGATAATTGCGGATAGCGTTTTTCAGGGTATAGCCCGGGGCACGCGAAAGGGCAAGCAGCTGCCTGCTCGGCGGAGAGTATAGGGCGAACCCCACCTCGGATTCACTCCGGTACATGGCGGTAAAGACCCCGAGCAGCACCACTTCGGCATCCATGTGTTTGCCCGCGCGATTCACGATCTTGAGCTCCCGGTGCTGCACCTGCGCCGCGGCTCGTATCTGTGCGAGCATAATATCCCGCATGGCGCGCACCTCGTCCATCCCGGCGGCAGCATTCTCAGCCAGGATATCCTGCAGAGCCTCATCCTGCCGGGGATCCAGAGCTGTGACCGGGCTGTTTCCCACCATCTCAGTCACATCAGCCACTCGGGTGCGGATTGAACCGAGCAGCTCTTCATGGCGCTGATTGTGCTCTTTCTCCACCTTTTTCTGCGCTTCGAGCTCGGTGCGCCGCGTGTCCACCCGCTCTTTCAGACGTGTGCGCGTATCTTCGAGCTGATTAACTTCGACGCGCAGGCGTGCCAGCTTCTCCTCCAGCTCTTCCCGATCCCGTGCCAGGGTACGGCGCAGCTCTTCAACCTCGGCGGTAACCTCTGTGTGATGTGTCGTCACCCGTTCCAGCAGATCTTCAACGCTCCGCACTCCGACCCGGGCATCCTGGGCTCCTGCCTGCGGACATATCAGGATCATGAACATGAACACAGAGATACTCCAGGCGCTCACATACGCTATTCCCCTGCGGGGGGAGACCCTCGTGCGGTGCATCAGTGCTCCTCCAGGCGCCCGAGAGGAAGGCTGAGCAGATCCACAGGGCGCTGTTTATTCCCCATGGCCATGGCACGCCTGAGTTCGGCATTCCACTCCTGATCCAGCCAGCGCCACTCTCTTACCGCGGGATCGTACACCGCGCCGCGCTCCTGATTCAGACTCAGGCCGAACAGCGCCAGGTTGCCGATACGCAACTGCGACATAAAAACGCGCTCCCCCTCAATTTCGAGTTCTTTTTCACTCACATCCACACTGTGGGCATAGTCGTATTCCGTCTGCAGAATCTGCATCAGATGGCGGAACTGCTCGGCTGCACTCGCTTCCCCACCCCAGACTTCGGTGTAAAGCTGGCGCACACGCTCGCGGCGTTCCTCCTTTTTGAAGGGTAGACTTTCTTCCAACAGTGCCTCCAGCAGCTCAACACTCGTGCGCATAAACGGCTGCATATCCCGCCCCAGTTCGCGTGCCTGCGACACCGCCTCTTTCGAGCGGGATATTTCCGCAGCCAGGATCTGCTCCTGCTCGTTCAATTCGGCATTCTCCTGTTCCAGTTTCTGCTTACGCTCCATCAAGGTCTCATACTCCTGCAGGAGCTTGGCTTTTTTCTCCTCCCACGCATCCAGCTCCTGCTGGGAATCCTGCTGCAGCGCAATACTTTCTTCAAGGGGCTCCTCCACCTGCTGTGTTAATGTTCGGGCCTCAACCCGTAATGTGCACAGCAGCAGAACAACTATAAGTACATATATCTTCATCACCTTCTCCTGTAGGATCAGATTCTGCGTTTTATGGTCCGGACTGACCCCGGACAGAAACAGAATAGCAGTTGTTGAAATTATCAGACCCCCGAAGGAGTTTCAAATGGATTTCAATCAGTTAAAGGAATACTTCAAAACGGCTGAGGGTACCGGCATTCTCTCCACTGCGGACGCAGATGGCAAGGTTAATTCCGCCCTGTATGCCCACCCCAGATTTCTCGAAGAACAGCGCCTCGCATTCATCATGCTCGAGCGTCTGAGCTATGCCAATCTGAAGGACAACCCCCATGCGGCATATCTGTTTCTGGAGAAGCAGGAGGGCTACAAAGGGGTGCGCCTGCATCTGACCAAGGTTGCAGAGGAACATAACACCCCGCGCATTGAAGAACTCATGCGGGAACGTGGCACCGAAATCTACGCCGACAAGGATCGCTACCTGGTGACCTTCGCGGTCGAAAAGATTCTCCCTCTGGTTGGCAGTGACGAGTAAGATCAGATGCTTGAATTCAGAATCCCCGGCCTTGAGGCCATAGAGCTTGAATACCTGCTGCTCGACTGCAACGGCACCCTGACCTGTGATGCACAACTGATCGAGGGCGTAGCCGAGCGTATCCGGGCGCTGGCGCGGAATCTGGACATAAGCGTGATTACTGCAGATACCCATGGCAGCGCCCGAACTACTCTTGAACCCCTGGGATGCACCCTGCATGTAATTGGCCCGGAAGATCAGGCCCGCGCCAAACAGGCGCATCTCAACAGCCTGGGAGCGGAAAAATGCATCGCCGTGGGTAACGGTTTTAACGACCATCTCATGCTACGCGACGCGCGCCTGGGAATCGGGGTGGTTCAGGCCGAGGGGGCAGCGGCAGCCACGCTGCAACATGCGGATATCATATGCACCGACATCTGCGCCGCTCTCGATCTGCTCCTCAAACCGCAGCGGCTATACGCAACCCTGCGACGTTAACCCCGGCAAAAGCTTTTGTGTCACTAAGTTGGGATAGTCAGGGTACAAATACATGACTAAAATAATAAAGTATTGACACAGGCTCACCAGGTCTGTATCAATGCCCACGAACAAAAGTTTGATTCCAGTATCATCAACCGGGGCTGCATACTTGCCGGCCCTGCACATTGCAACAGAAAGGGTGACCCCATATGAAACTGTTCAACCTTATCCTTGTTTTTATCGTTCTGACAGGCGTAAGTGCATGCAACGACAACCAGGGCAAATCGCAGGCCGCCACTGGTGAAAGGGCCTCCATGCCGGAGAACCATCCGGATATCAGCGCTCAAAGCGGGCAGCAGAGCCCTGAAAGTATTTCCGGAAGCGTTACCGAAACCATGAATACCGCCGGATACACCTATGTAAAGGTTGACACCGGCAGTAAAGAGGTGTGGGTTGCCGCACCGGAATTCAAGGTCAAGGTCGGTGATCCGGTGATTGTTGGCCAGTCCATGCCGATGCCAGACTACCACAGCAACACCCTCAATCGTGATTTCGAGCTAGTATACTTCGCCGGCAACGTTGCCGTAGCCGGGGATGAAATGAGCCTGCATGAGCACTCCGGCACCTCTCCCTCTGCAAGTTCCGATATGCCGGGTGAAACCCATTCCAAGCCGGCACCAGTGGAAGCGGATATTGACTTCTCAACCCTGAAACCGCTTGAAGGGGGAAAAAGTCTCGCTGAAGTATTCGCGCAGCAGGATAAACTCGCAGGCAAGGAAGTTGCTATCCGTGCAAAAGTGGTTAAATTCAGCCCCAACATTATGCAAACCAACTGGATTCACATTCAGGACGGCAGTGAAGGGAATCCAGATCTGGCGGTAACATCAGCGGCCACTGTAGGAGTTGGAGACACGGTTGTGGTCAAAGGAGTGCTGGAGCAGGACAAGGACTTCGGCTATGGCTACAAGTATGATCTGATCATCCAGAATGCCGAGGTTACCGTGGAAGAGTAACACATAAACAACACCTGCTTCTAAATTACCTGAAAAGGGCGGCACACAGCCGCCCTTTTTTATGAATTTGTCCCTTTCATGTTCAATCTGTTACAAGCTGTAGTTACCCGTAATCGCTTTGTCCCGGCATCCTCAGAAAGACGGCAAGCTCATCAGCACTGGTACATACTCCAGCCTATTCCCCCTTAAACTCCATGTGTTAGTGATATGCCATGCCGGGACAATACCGGAGAAATGTTGCGCTACAAGACCTGCCTCTACGAGCTGACTACGGAGTTTATATTACTCCAATTTCCCGATCTCCTCTTCAACTTCTTCTGCCCCTTTTGCATAGAACTCCTCTTCATCTGGGGCCAGTACGCGGAGGAGCCGAAGGAATTCCCCCGCATGGACACGTTCTTCATCGGCAATGTCCTTTAGCACCTCGATGGCCAGCTTGTTGTCCGTTGATTCGGCAAGCTGCATGTACAACTGAATCGCTTCGTATTCCGCAGCAATCATAAATCGGATTGCTCGGATGAGTTCTTGATCTGTGAGCTTCCGATCATTTGCTAACCCTGAGAAGGGCGACCCGAATTCTGGCATGACTATTCTCCTTTCTTCCTGTTTGTCTGATTCCATGCCCAACGGCGGGCATAGAGAGATACGAGCGAGATACGAGGGTCAGGTCTTGAATTGCAATGTTTCTCAGAAAAAAGGTATTAACGCAAGACCTGATACTATTTCACCACTTCTCTTTCTTCCTTTGGCTTCTAACGCTCCACATCAGCGGCGGCCTGAAGCGCCGCCCGTTGCATGCTGCTGTTGGGTGGCCGGTGTTCGCTTCCTGCTCAGGATCCTGGAGAACCATGGGCCTTGGATCTCTTGGCTGACTTGACCCTGTACATCGCTTCATCCGCTTGTTTGAGCAGGTCATCAAGTGTAGTCTCGCAGCTGGGGTCAAACTCAGAAGTACCTATACTTATTGAAAGCAAGTAGTCCCTGTTAGATTCAGCATTTCGAGCCGAAACAGTCTTCGGCTCGCGAATTCAACGTCATGATCACAAACTCGTCGCCGCCGAGTCTCGCGATGATATCTGTATACGGGCCGAATCACGCAAAATAGCTGCGTATTCCGCTGAAACTGGGCCACCAATTCCGCTTTAAACTGGGCCAGTGATTCCGGAGTAAAGTGGGCCA
>JBNGCY010000015.1:0-34975 GCA_049975505.1 Desulfuromonadaceae bacterium
CTTTACGTGCTATGACACCTTAGCTTGTGCCTGTACATTTTAGCAAGCATAAAATTCTTAAGCTTGACTAAACAACAGTCTGTTCAATTACTTTATCCACGAGATATCTCCGCACCCCTGGCGCAGCACCTCGATTTCTTCATCAATAAGGCTGATCACGCTGGAAGGATCACCGCTAAGTTTCCCTCCATCCACCACCATATCCAGTTGCGCCCCCAGTTCATCTTCAATCAGACTGGGATCTTCATAGGTCGGCTGCTGAGTCACATTGGCACTCGTGGTAACCAGTGGGTGTCCGAGCTGGCGCACAATCTCCAGTGCAATATTGTTATCCGGCATCCTTACTCCTACGGTGCGCTGTCTGGTTACGAGCAACTCCGGAACCTCACGGGTAGCTTCAAGCACAAAGGTATAGGGTCCGGGCAGATGCCGCTTCATTATCTTAAACGCATTATTGCTCACATTGGCATAGCTGGCTATGGTCGCAAGATCAGGGCAGATAAATGAAAAAGGTTTGCGTTTATCCCGCTGTTTGATCTGGTAGATCTTCTCTATCCCCTTTTTATTATAGATATCGCAACCCATGCCGTAGTTAGTGTCTGTTGGGTAGACAATGACCCCGCCTTTGCGGAGACATTCCACCACGCGATCGAGAAGGCGCTGCTGCGGATTCTGCGGATTGATCGATAACATCATAATATGTATCTCACTCCTTCCAGTTGCTGTAGCTGAGTATAAATTCTGCGGCGTTGATCTTCACTTTCAAGCAGTGCATTAACCGAAATGCAAAAATACCTGCCGGCGCTGCTGCTGCGCTGGTTAACTCCGTCAGCGCATATCTCCACCTCTTCGGTAACCGCACTCAGCACCTGTTTTGAAAGTTGCTGCCGCACACTCACATTGCCGAACACCTTGAACGTATATTCACACGGATATGTCTGCAGAGTCTGTTGATGCATGGTTGTTCCACGTAATGAAGGTTTGTATTCCAAAAAATCAGAACCACGGAAAATGAGCGAATAAAAGAATTTATCCTAAATGCCGGTATGCCCGAACCCGCCATCAGCGCGGACAGTACGGTTTAACTCTGTTGTTTCCTTCCATTCCACCCTTGACACCGGAGCCACCACCAACTGGGCGATTCTGTCACCATTGCTGACCTTAAATACTTCGCTCCCATGATTGATGAGTACCACCTTAATTTCCCCGCGATAGTCAGCATCAATAGTGCCCGGGCTGTTCAGCAAGGAGATCCCGTGCTTAAGGGCAAGGCCGGAACGAGGACGAACCTGAGCTTCATACCCCTGCGGTAACGCAATAGCTATTCCAGTTTCCACCAGAACGCGCTCTCCAGGGTACAGCCTCAGCTCCTGCTCCAAGTGCGCCCGTAAATCCATCCCCGCAGCATGTTCCGTTTCATATGCTGGTGTCCTGCTGTTCGGGTGCATACATTTGATCTCAACTTCGACACTGTTCATTCAAGCCCTCATGTAAATTTCAGAGTAGATACTGATCTGGGAGTAAACCCGATATTGTACAGTGCCTGACTTGTACTGTCAGAAACATTGCTGAAACAGCCACAATCAGGCATAGACCACGATATTCATTGCGGTAGAATTTTTCAATACATGCTGGGCCCAGATCGCTTACAGATTTTTGGCAACCACCCGGATTCCATTGTTAAGCGTGGATTTTTCCAGCATGACTCCTCCGTGGAAACGCACGCCTCCTGAGCACAAATACACCCGACAAAAAAAGTCCCTGTACATCTTAGCATATGATGACAGGGACTCCAGAGCAGCGGGAAGATTTGTGCAGCTATAACTCAGCGCTGAACTTTAAGACATCCCGACAGATTTATGTGTTTGTAACGCATTTGTTTCAGGAATCGCTCTTGGTATCATCCGCGAGGGCTTCTTTACGAGAAAGCTTGATTTTCCCCTGGCGGTCGACCCCGATACATTTGACGCGAACCTTGTCCCCTTCATTGAGAACGTCAGTGACATTGCGTACCCGCTCTTTTGCCAGTTCGCTTACATGCACCAGGCCATCAGTACCGGCGAAAATCTCTACAAAAGCTCCGAAATCCATGATTTTCTTAACGGTACCGTCGTAAATTCTGCCAACTTCGGCCTCCTGGGTCAGTTCGCTGATCAGGCGCGCGGCTTCTGCTGCTGCGGCTCCATCCGCAGAAGAGATATTGATACGTCCATCATCTTCAATATCGATACCGCAGCCGGTGGCTTCAATAATGCCGCGTACGGTCTTACCCCCGGCACCGATAACTGTGCGAACCTGCTCAGGCTTCACATATACCGTGGTAATACGGGGGGCATACGGGGAAAGATCCCCCCGTGCCTCGGATATGGCCTCGGCCATTTTTCCCAGAATGTGCAGGCGACCCTCACGGGCCTGCTCAAGTGCAGTGTGCATGATATCGCGGGTGACACCGTCGATTTTGATATCCATCTGCAGAGCGGCAATGCCATCCTCGGTTCCGGTCACTTTGAAGTCCATATCCCCGAGATGGTCTTCGTCGCCGAGAATATCAGAGAGTACCGCGATCTCATCTCCTTCTTTCACCAGCCCCATGGCAATCCCCGCCACGGGTTTCTTAACCGGAACTCCGGCATCCATCAGGGAGAGGGAGGCGCCACATACCGAAGCCATGGAGGAAGAACCATTAGATTCGAGAATGTCGGATACGATACGGATGGTATAGGGGAAATCGTCAAACGCTGGCAAGATTTTGGATACAGAGCGCTCAGCGAGCATACCGTGCCCGATTTCACGCCGACCCGGGAACAGGCGCATACTGGTCTCACCGACGCAAAACGGCGGAAAGTTGTAGTGGAGCATGAACTTCTTGAAATCCATCCCCTGGATGTTGTCAATCCGCTGTTCATCACTGGCGGTGCCCAGAGTGGTGGTTACCAGAGCCTGGGTTTCACCCCGGGTGAACAGGGCACTGCCGTGTGCACGGGGCAGAATGCCAACTTCGCTGGTAATGGGGCGGATCGTGTTCATATCCCGGCCATCAATGCGAATTTTATCCTGGATAATCATACGGCGTACCACGCGCTTTTCCACCCCGGCAATGATGGCGCTTATTTCACCTTCACGCTCCGGGTACTCGTCGGCAAACATCTCTTGAATGCGCTCGCGATTTGAGCTCAGTGCAGCGTAGCGTTCCTGCTTTTCTCTGATCTTGACCGCTTCGGCAATCTGGGCTTCACAAGCTTCAGTCACCTTCGCTTCAAGCTCTGCATCAACCTCAGGCTCAGCAAATTCGCGCTTGGTTACTCCAACCTTCGCCTGCAGCTCCTCCTGCATATCGATAAGGGGCTGGATAGAACGATGCCCGAAGAATACCGCTTCAAGCATTTCATCTTCACTTACCAGATCCGCCTCACCTTCAACCATCATAATGGCATCCCTGGAACCGGCTACCACGATTTCGATATCGCTCTGCTCCATCTGCTCGATGGTGGGGTTGGCAATAAACTCGCCTTCAACGCGCCCGACCCGCACTGCGGCTATGGGGCCGGCAAAAGGGATATCCGACACGGTAACAGCGGCGGAGGCGGCAAGAATCGATAAGGTGTCGGGATCATTCATGCAGTCTGCCGAGATGACAGTAGGCATGATTTGAGTCTCGTTCATGTATCCTTTGGGGAACAGTGGGCGCATGGGGCGGTCAATCAGACGACAGATCAGGGTTTCGCGCTCTGTTGCGCCGCGCTCGCGGCGGAAGAACGACCCGGGGATCTTACCGCTGGCGTAAAATTTCTCCTGATAGTTTACCACCAGGGGAAAGAAGTCCTGCCCCGGACGCATGGTTCGGGCTGATACCGCAGTACACAGGATTTTTGTCTCCCCGTAGGTGACTACCGTGGCCCCGTCAGCCTGACGGGCCATTTTCCCGGTCTCAATAGTCAGGGGTTTACCGTTAAATTCAATTTCCACTTTCTGATAACTCATGTGCTTCTCCTGCGCAGCGCCCCGAAGGCACTGCATGATTTTCTGATGTGCTAAAAAAAAAGGGCTGCAGGAGGTTGGCCTGAGACAGACCCGGACCAGATGCTGCGTGGGCACAGCATACCTGCGGTCGGAATCCCTCTCCGGACATCCTCCATCGCCCCGGCTTAAATGCGGTAATCCGCCGTATGACGGATTACCGCATACAACAAACTAACGTCTGATACCCAGACGGGAGATCAGGGTTCTATAGCGCTCAATATCTTTCTTCTTCAGATAGTCGAGCAGGTGCCGACGTTGACCTACTATCTTGAGCAGACCACGACGCGAGTGGTGATCCTTCTTATGGGTTCTGAAGTGATCAGTCAGTTCGGTAATGCGACGGGACAGTAATGCAATCTGTACCTCGGGAGAGCCCGTATCGCCTTCCCGGGTCTGAAATTCCTTAATAATTTCCTGTTTTTCTTCTGTGGCCAGCACTGTGGCATCTCCTTTCAAACTCTAAAATCCGGAATATCCGGTTAACCTGATGAAATACAAAGCGTTCTTACCATAACAGCGCCTGGCTGTAAAGCGCATTTGCAACTGCGAGGGTGGTTTATACCACAGCTTTGACGAGGCGGCAACACCATGGCTGCCTACGAAGTTAAATTCCTTCCGGGAACACTTTGCGCAACTTGAAATCACCGCGCTGCTCTTCCTGATGGTGGAAATCGGGACTTGCCACGGCAATCAATTGCCCTTCATGGCTCAGGAGGATGTTGTCGGCATCCCGGATTGCTGCCGGGAAAGGACATACCTGATTTACCGTGGGCGGGATGCCATCGCGCAGACGCTCTCTACCACTTGGAAGCAATTCCACCTGGGACAGATGACCCAGAGCCTCCATAACCGGGATAAGACGCCAATCGCCGCGGCGCAGTTCTTCGAAGCTTACCAGATTGTCTTCGGTAAACATTCCGCTCGCCGTACGCCGCAAAGCGCTCATGCAAGCTCCGCATCCCAGTTCCAGGCCAATATCGTGGCACAGGGTACGGATATAAGTGCCTTTGGAACAGTCCACCTCAATGACAATATCATTCCCTTCACGTCCGACCACGTGGATAGATGTGATATCAACCCTGCGCTTCTGCCGTTCCACCTCTTCACCTTTACGTGCCAGGCGATACAAGGGAACACCGTTTCTCTTCAGCGCGGAAAACATAGGTGGAACCTGCTCTATCTCGCCCTTGTAAATAGCGCATGCAGATTGAATCTGTGCTGTACTCAGTTCTGGCACAGTGCGGGTTTCGCGCACCTCTCCGGTAATATCCTGAGAATCGGTAATCACCCCCAGGCGCATGGTGGCGCGATAGCTCTTGCTCTGTGCGGTCAGGAATTCAATCAGACGGGTCGCATGTCCTACACCCACCAGCAGAACTCCAGTGGCAAGAGGATCCAGGGTCCCTGCATGCCCAACCCTGCGTGTCTTACAGGCGCGGCGCACTGCTTGGACCACGGCATGCGAACTCATTCCCTCGGGTTTATCCAGAGCGAGAAATCCGTGCATGGATCAGGGCAACAGGGGTTGGAGGCGCTGAAACAGTTCGGTCATAACCTGGTCGATATCACCACGCATCTCGGCTCCGGCGGCGTTATGATGCCCACCGCCACCCAGTTCACGCCCCAGGGCGCCGACATCCACAGCTCCTTTGGAACGCATGCTGAGTTTGAACGCCCCGTTCTCCAGTTCACGCAGAAATACAGCGACCTCCACCCCGTGGATGGAGCGGGGGTAATTGACAAAGCTGTCCGAGAGCTCAGGTGTGGCTCCGGTGTCTGTAAACATCTGCCGTGTGGCGTAGATCGCGGCGATACGTCCACATGCGGAGACCTGCAGGGTATCCAGGGCCCGGCCGAGAAGACGCAGGCGCTCCTCTTCCTGGCTTTCGTACAGCCCGCCGGCTACCTTCCATGGATCGACACCGCATTCAACCATCTCTCCGGCAATGCTGAAAGCTTCTCCGTTGGCACTGCTGTAACGAAAAGATCCGGTATCGGAAAGAATGGCGGTATAAATATTTTCCGCCACGGCCGGAGAAAACCTGTAACCCATGTGCTTCAGTATCCGGTAGATCAACACCGCGGTAGCACTCGCAGAGGTATCTACACAGTAGATGTCTCCGAAGTTTTCCGAGTGCGGATGGTGGTCGATGTTAATTGTGCAATCACACAAGCCCACCACATCCACGCGGGCGCGCTTCAACTCTCCGGCATCGAGGATAATCCCCACGTCAAAACGCGGCTTTTCAATCCGATTCACCAGAGCATCAGCTCCGGGAAGAAACCTCAGTTTCTGCGGTACCGGGTCCGCATTGTAGGCAACCGCATCCTTACCCATTTCACCCAGGGCATTGCACAGAGCCAGGGTTGAGGCAACGGCATCTCCATCCGGAGATTCATGCGCGGCGACAAGAAAGCTTTTCCCTGCCTTAAGCGCAGCAGCCGTCTGCTGAATGCAGACATCATCCTGATCTTTACGCGTCATCTTCTTTTATCTTCCGCAACAGATCTTCAATACGGTTGCCGTATTCCGTTGACTCGTCGTACCTGAAACTCAATTCCGGCACCCGGCGCAGTTTGATGCGCTTGCCTAGCTCGGTACGCAGATACTTAGTGGCACTCTCCAGGCCCTTGCGCGTATCTTCACGTTGTTGCTCAGCATCCTCATCACTGCTCAATGTTGTGTAATACACGCGGGCATGTTGAAGATCAGAAGTCACATCCACAGCAGTGATGGTGACAAATCCGACACGTGGATCGCGTACGCCACGCAGCAGCAGATCCGCAATCTCTTTTTGAATCTGCTCGCCGACCCGGGATGAACGTTGGGTTGAACTCAAGTCCGGACTCCTACAGCTCAGTTTTGGTTTCTATAATTTCGAAGGCCTCGATAACATCGCCAACCTTGATATCGTTATAATTCTCCAGACCGATACCACATTCGTATCCGGCTCTGACCTCTTTGGCATCATCTTTGAAGCGCTTCAAAGAGCTTAAGGTACCTTCCCAGATAACCACACTGTCACGCACCAGGCGAGCCCGGGAATTACGCCGCACAATGCCGTCCTGAACCATGCACCCGGCGATGGTACCGACCTTGGAAACATGAAAGGTGTCGCGCACCTCCACCCGGCCCAGATACTGCTCTTTCAGGGTGGGGGCAAGAAGGCCTTCCATGGCGTCTTTTACGTCGTTGACCGCATCGTAGATAATGCTGTAGAGGCGAATATCCACCCCTTCCTTTTCCGCCATGGCGGCAGCTTTCGGCTCCGGACGTACATTAAAGCCGATAATTATCGCATCAGAGGCAGCGGCCAAAGATACATCGCTTTCCTTGATTCCGCCCACCGCGGTATGCACCACCGTAAGACGGCAGGTATCAGTGGAGAGCTTCACCAGAGATTCCTTCAGCGCCTCGACCGACCCCTGAACATCAGCCTTGATGATAACCTTGAGTTCCTCGACATTGCCTTCCTGGATCCGCGCATAGAGCTGATCGAGAGAGAGGCGACTGCTCTTTGCCAGCTCTGCCTCACGGCTCTTATGCTGGCGATGCTGCGCAACTTCCTTCGAGAGTTTCTCACTCTCAACTGCGTTGAGGGTATCACCGGCATCCGGAACCCCCTGCAGACCCGTAACCTCGACGGGGATCGATGGCCCGGCCTCCTGCACCTGTTCGCCGCGATCATTGATCATGGTACGCACGCGTCCGTGGTGTAATCCGGCCACAATGGGATCGCCTATTTTCAGAGTACCATCCTGAACCAGCACTGTAGCTACAGCCCCCCGCCCCTTGTCCAGACGCGCTTCGACTATAGTACCGCGACAGCGCTTGGTGGGATCAGCTTTGAGATCCATCACCTCGGCCTGGAGCAGGATCATCTCCAGCAGTTCTTCGAGATTGGTGCGCTGCTTGGCGGAAACTTCGACGAAGATGGTATCTCCACCCCAGTCCTCGGGGACGAGCTCAAATTCAGTGAGCTCCTGCTTCACCCGCTCCGGATTGGCTCCAGGCTTGTCTATTTTGTTTACCGCCACGATGATGGGGACTCCGGCCGCCTTCGAGTGGCTGATTGCCTCACGTGTCTGCGGCATAACTCCGTCATCGGCAGCTACAACCAGAATTACGATATCGGTTACATGCGCCCCGCGGGAACGCATGGCGGTAAAGGCCTCATGCCCCGGGGTATCGAGGAATGAAATGGTTTTATCGTTCACCTGGACATCGTATGCGCCGATATGCTGCGTAATCCCCCCGGCTTCATCGTCGGCGATATGGGCGCTGCGAATAGCATCCAGAAGGCTGGTTTTGCCGTGATCGACATGCCCCATAATTGTCACTACAGGGGGACGCTGGGTGATATTGGCCGCCTTGCTTTCATCCTCAATCGAGATATCATCATCGGTGCCGAGAATGCTTTCCTCATCAAAGGCGACATTTTCCACTTCATAGTTGAAGTCGGCGGCCAGAATAGCCGCAGATTCAAAATCAAGGGGATGGTTGATAGTCACCATGCTGCCTTGACGCATAAGTTCCTTGATGAGGTCGTTGGCCTTCACCCCCATGCGTTTCGCCAGTTCACCTACGGTGATGACATCACTGATTTTAATTTTGCGCTTGATCGCTTTGGGGACAGTGATTTCGGTCTGACGCGCAGGCTGCTGATTCTTCTTCCCTTTGCGGTTGCGCCCCATCCGGTCGGGCTTGTAGACCTCTACGCGCTCGCGTTTCTTGCCTCCGAAATCTTCAGCGTAGTCTTTAGAACCCTTGGACTTTTTCTTTCTACGGCGCTGATCACGCCCCTTATCACTGTCTGGATCCACCGGCACATCGACGAAATCCGGGGTTTTCGGTTTCCCTGCAGGAGCAGCATCACTCCGGCCAGCGGGAGCAGCAGGGCGCGCTCCGGCATGAGCCTTGCGTTTATCCCCCGCACCGGCTTTTTTGCCTCCGCGCGCAGACTGATCCTGACGCATGGCGGACTTGGGAAGCTCGACATGTCCGAGTATTCTGGCGCCTGTCCGGGTTGTGGTTTTCTGAGGTTTTTTCTCCTCGGTACCGGAAGAAACAATGGAGGCCACATCTCTGGTGGGAGCGCGGCGTTCCTTCTCCGGAACCGTATCCGGAGCTGATGCATCCTTTTGCTTCTGCACACTCTCAGGTTTTTGCGCAGCGGAGTCAGCGACTGCAGCCGCGGTCTCTGATCCAGATGTTGCACCTGGTTCGGGCTGCACATGTTCTGCGCCGGCAGATGCTTTGTCCTGTTTCTGATCCTGAGCCGTTGCAGCGGCAGGCTTCTCATCCTGTATATCCTGCTCGGGCGCTGCAGATGCGGCAGCTGCGGGTTTTTCTTCTTCACCATCGGGTGTCTGGGAAGCAGGCGCCTTATCCTCAGTCTTTTCTTTAGGAGGCTGGGTTTTTCTGCGCCTGCGAATCAGACCGGTACTGATGCGCTCTTCCGCAAACGTTTCCTGGGGTTCTGTATCAGAACCGGCGTTATTATTTTCAAATTCCCTGACTGTTTTTTCGTCAATTACACTCATATGGCTTTTTGCTTCAACACCTTTATCGCGCAGTCGCTTGAGCATGTCCTTATTGCCCATCCCCAGGCGCTGCGCCAATTCATAAATTCTTATTTTTGCCATCAAACTTCCCCCATCACATCTACATATCGTTGCAACTCGCTTTTGAGCGTGCGTGCAAGCGAACTTTTTTTCAGCAAAACTGCGCTGCGCTCTCCCCCACCCAGGGCCTGAGACAATATTTGCTTGTCAATTCCGCGCATCACCCTGATGTCATGCGCCTGCACCTGGTGCTGCAGTTTAGCGGCGGCAGAAGCAGCCATATCGTCAGCCACCAGCACCCATGCCACTTCATGCGGGCGCCGCAGCGCGTTGGCAATCGCATGCTGGCCACTCACCGCCACACCGGATTTACGTGCCATCCCCAGCAGTGATACCACCTTAGCCAGAATCTGAGTACGTAACTGCTGTACAATAACATGGATGGATGCCGGTTTACAGGGGCGTTTAAAGGCACGCGCAAAAGCCTGTGTATCCAGGGCCTTTGTATAACACCTTGAGTCACTGCAGGTGTATGCTCCTCGACCCGGCAATTTGTGTCGATAGTCTAGCAGCAGTTCACCAGCAGGCGAACACACAAATCGGAGCAATTCATGCGCCGGAAGCTTTTTACGGCACACTATGCAACTGCGCTGTGGTCCTGCTGTATGCTCAGCTACCTGTTTTGTCATTGAAGCTCGCTTATTCAGGTCTGGAATCGCTTTCTTCTTCTCCGGCGGCATCTGCGCTTACGCTCTCTTCATCAGCAGGCTCAGAAGCAGGCCGCCCATCTTCAACAAAATGCCCGGCGTCTTCTGCTGCTGCAGCACTAACCTCTGCGCTCACAGCCTCATCCTCACCCGGAGCTTCTTCAGCCAGTTCCGCTGCACGGCTCTCGCTCTTGATATCGATCTTCCAGCCCAGAAGTCTTGCGGCCAGGCGCACATTCTGCCCTTTTTTGCCGATGGCCAGAGAAAGCTGATCGTCCGGAACAATCACCTCCATGGACTCCTCTTCGTTGTCCACATACACGCGCGAAACCTCCGCCGGAGCAAGGGCAGAGCAGGCGAAACGCGCCATATCGGGCGACCACGGCACAATGTCAATCTTTTCGCTGCGCAGTTCGGATACCACGTTCTGCACCCGGGAACCGCGCATTCCCACGCATGCGCCCACCGGATCCACATCGGGATCGTGCGATACCACCGCGATCTTGGCGCGACTGCCCGGTTCACGCGAACAGGATACAATCTCCACAATCCCTTCGGTAATTTCCGGGACTTCGGTTTTAAACAACTCGACCACCAGTTGCGGATGAGCACGGGACAGAATGATCTGCGGCCCCTTGTTTGACTTCTCCACCTTGGCAATATAGGCGCGGATGCGATCACCCTGACGGTAGATTTCCCGCGGAATCTGTTCACGTCGTGGCAGAGTGGCCTCGGCACGTCCGAGATCAACGATGAGATCCCCGCGTTCATAACGCCGGACGATGCCGTTTACCAGTTCGCCTACCCGCTCAATGAACTCATTGTAGATCAGATCCCGCTCCGCTTCGCGCACTTTCTGGACAATTACCTGTTTGGCTGTCTGTGCTGCAATGCGACTGAACTCACTGGCTTCCATTTTCATCCCCAGGGAATCGCCGCATTCAACATCCGGATCGATCTCCCGGGCTTCTTCAATATCGATCTCTTTATATGAATCCTGAACCTCATCCACCACCACGACAAACTCAAACAACTCAACTTCCCCGATTTCCGGATTGTAATGTGCTTCGATGTCGCGCGTATTGCGAAATTTCTTGTTTGCCGCTGAGAGTACTGCCGACTCCAGAGCTTCGACCAGTATCTCCCGGTCAACTCCCTTGTCTTTAACAACCTGATCAATTACGTGGTTGAGATTTACAACCATTTTAATCTCCTATACTGGTGCTGGTCACGTTAACTTCCCCCCAAAGTGGGTACGGATCAGCTTCAATCATAAAGTTAAAAGCCTGTGTTCCGTTGCATATATGTATGCTCCGGAAAATTCCGAAGGACGAAACATGGCATATCTTCGAGCTATCTATGCAAGTAGCATCAAGCTTGACGGATAAAAGGGCATCAAAACTGAGGGTCCAGGTTTGCATTATCAATTTCGTGCAGGGGTATGCGCACCTCCCCACCCTTGCTGTCGCTCTGCCCTACAACCACGCTCTCATTATCCAGACCTTGGAGTTTCCCGATAAATGTCTTGCGCGTATACCCGCGCATATCAGGGTCAAGCAGTGAACGTGTCTTTATCCTGACCATTTCACCTGCAAAGCGCGTATAGTCATCCCTTTTTTTCAGTGGACGATCCAGACCCGGAGATGAGACCTCAAGCCGGTATGCCGAGGGGACAACATCCTCAACGTCGAGCACGGTACTGAATTCACGGCTGAAATCAGCGCAGTCATCCAGAGTGACGCCACCCTCTTTGTCAATATACACACACAGCACCCACTGGCGTCCCTGCTGGCGGAATTCAACATCCACCAACTCCAGCCCGAATTCAGCCACAATGGGAGCCGCAAGCTCTTCCACCTGTTTTTCCACACTTTGTGTAGACATATTCAACCCCGAGCCCTGATTGGTCCTTTTTGCACAAGCGATACGCAGGGCATAAATTTCATGCAATAAAAAAAGTGAGCTTTGGGCTCACTTCTGATGGTGCAGCAGAAAAGAAGACTTTAAACGCGCAAACGTTAACACACTACCACCAGCGAACGCAACTAAAATATATCCAGCGCTGTTGCGTACATATCCCTAAATGCGCTCCAGCATAGCTACCACTTCACAGTGATGGGTATGCGGAAACATATCCACCCCGCGCACAAACTTCAGGACAAAACCTGAACGGGTCAGGATTGTGATATCGCGCAGCATGGTCTGCTGATCGCAGGAAACATACACGATTCGCCCTGCCGTTGAATTTTCAAGCAAGGTCACCGCGGCTTTAGCTCCGGCACGTGGCGGATCCAGCACCACTACATCCGGAGGGGGCAGATCGACCGAAGTATCAGCTAAAAAGCGTCCTACATCCTCAGCAATGAAATGGGTATTTGCCAGATCGTGGGCACATGCATTGTGTTGCGCCCGTTTAATCGCCTGGGAGTTGGCCTCAACTCCGACAACCAGGCCCGCCTGTCTGGCAAGAGGGAGGGCAAAATTCCCAACCCCACAGTACAGATCATACACCGTAGTGCGCTCATCAACCCCGGCCACCTCAAGCATCTGGGCTACCAGGGCGCGATTCTGCGCCAGATTGACCTGGCAGAAATCCTGTGCTCCGTATTCAAGGCACAATCCTGAAGCCTCAGGGTTAAAACTCAGCTCCTCTCTGCCCTGCACGCATACCGGCTGGGCCTGATGAAGCGAAATGTCCGTTGCCCGGGCTACAAGAATTGCAGCCTCCCAGGCGGCTGTACGCTTTTTAACCCACTTCACAAAGGAATCTACCTTTGCGAGGCAGTGAAACACCACCCGCACCCCGCCGTTATCGCCTGTGCTTATATCAATCCGGGAGATATGCACACCATAGGGGCTGCGGTTGAGCAGCTGACGCAGGGGCCAGAGGAGCGCCTGCAGACGCGGATGGAGTACCGGGCATGCGTGCAGGTCTGTAACTTTGTGGGTACCTGAACGATAGAAACCCAGGACAAAGGTTCCTGCCACTTCCGCACATTTCAGCTGAGCCCGACAGCGGTAGCCGATGTGAGCCGGAGCGGGAAGAAAGTCACGCAGAGCCCGGACAGCTTCCGCCCCCAGGGAATGGGCCAGATTCTGTTCGAGCAGATGGTGTTTCCAGGTGCACTGCCGGGCATAGCTGAGCATCTGCCACTCACACCCGCCGCAAGTGCCGAAATGGGGGCATAGCGGCTCCTGACGTGAATCCCCGGGTTCGAGTACTTCGACCAGTTCAGCTTTTATGTAGCGTTTATATGCACGCCGCACATGATAGCGCACCCGGTCACCCGGGACAGTGTACGGCACGAACACCGTGCGCCCGTCTGCTGCCCGGCCAAGGCCATCACCACCGTAAACCAGCGTGTCGATTTTTGTTATGTCCGCTGAAAAATTACTCACGAGGGCTTAAAACGCTTCTTTATCCGGGCTTCGGCAAAGCGCTGCGGAAAATCCCGGCGCTGCAGATAGGGCATGATCAGACGGGTGAATGAATCGAGCAACTCCTGTTTGGCACTATCCAGGGAGGCTGAATCAACGCCCATTTTTTCCAGCTTTTTGAACAGATGCCAACGCGCATGCTCTTCCTGGGGGAGTGCGCATTTAACCTCAATACACACCCGGTAATAATCACCGTAGTAGCGTGCACTGGTATCGGCAAAATCGAGCTTCATCCCGTTGGGCAGGGTTTGCGGTTCAGGTAGTTCAAACATTGGTATCTCTTCCATTGTTACGGGTTTGGTCCTGAGTTGGTGTTTCAACCTGGGAATTGAGCCAGTCGATGCGGCTCCACAGGCCGCGCAATATGCGGACATCGCGTTCGCTGAGACCGTTTTTGCCGAATATGCGCCGGAAACTGCGCAGAATGTGATCCGGATTGCTCTCATCCAGATAGCCGGCACGGGTCAGAGTAGTGCGCATATGCGCAAACATATTTTCGATGCTGGTGCCGTGTGCAAGAGTGCGTGCCCCCGCATGCTTACCTTCCCCGCGAGCCCGGGCTTTGGAGAGCTCGTATACGCACAGAGACACTGCCTGGGCCAGATTCATGGAAGGCAGTTCATCGCTGGTGGGGATGGTTATGAAGCGCTGACACAGATCGAGTTCTTCAGTAAGCAGGCCACGATCCTCGCGGCCGAACACCAGCGCAGCGGGGGCTTCACCGGCGACACTCCTCAATGTCTCCCCGATCTGATCGGGGTGAATAAAGTCTTCGCGGTAGCGCCCGAAACGGCGTGTGGTGGCAAAGGCATAACAGGTGTCCGCCAAGGCTTCTCCCAGGTTGGGATATACGCGTGCGGATTCAAGCAGATCTCCGGCTTTTACCGCCATGCGCCGGGCTTCGTCGCTCAGATGATCAACCTGCGGATTTACCAGGCGCAAATCGCTGAAGGCGAAATTGGCCATAGCCCGGCAGACCGCCCCGATATTGAGGGCTCCCTGAGGTTCCACCAGCACAACAGCGGTGGAACTGAGCCAGCAGGCATGTTCATTTTCAGACATAGTCACCTGCCAGTCCCTGAATCAATGTGGCCCCAACGATCGCCGCCGTTTCCGTGCGCAGAATACGTGCTCCCAGGGTTACAGGAAGGATTCCGTGCTGCTGTGCCCTGTCAATCTCCCGCACACTGAAACCCCCTTCCGGGCCTACTACCACAGCCACCTGCGCAAGGCGCGACATATTCAAAGCCGCGTGCATGCTCCAGCTGCCACCCTGTTCCGCGAGCAGAATCCTGACATCCACATCCTGCACTTCGCTCAGGATTTCAGACCAGCTCATTACCGGGTAAAGTTCGGGAATTTGTGCCCGCCTGCACTGACATGCGGCTTTGCGCACCACCTCGGGCCAGCGATGCGATTTGCCCTGGTAGGCATCGCGCTCCCGCAGGGAGATGGAGCGCTCACTGGTAAAGGGAACAATGCGCGTGACACCGATTTCGGTGAGTTTCTGGAGTATCCATTCAAAGCGCTCCTTTTGCGGCAACGCCTGATACACGTGGATTTCCACCGGGCTTTCCGGGTTACAGATGCGCTCAAAAGGGATCAGCCTGATACAGCGCTCATCCCTGTGTTTCACCCGGGCACGATAAAACTCTCCGGCGCCATCTGCGAGGGTGATAATTTCACCACAGCGTGTCTGCCAGGTCTCAAGCGCTCTGATCATCTCAGGATCACACAGCTCAACCTCGCTCTCCAGACTCAACCGCTCTGGCGTGCAGATCCGGCTGGGCGCCCCACCGTTATTCACGCATGAACGGAGCATATCCCTCCCTGCGCCATGCGGCAAAACGCTTGCGTGCCCGCGCCACTTCATCCTCGGCATAGGTGGGGGCAAACTCCACCACATGCTGAAACCGGCGTGCGAAGGCAAAGGAACAGGGCACGCCACTAATCAGCACCTGCGCGGCATTGCTGTTGTTTTCCTGCGTGGTTATCACTACCGGTTCGGCAAAACTGTTCACGGCGCCGTTATCCCACACATGGGGCAGAAATGAGCCTTTCTCCCACACCCACATATAGCGATCCAATGCCATCGCCTGCTCATCGTTTTCCACTACCACCAGAACCCGTAAGTGCTGCTCAAAAAATTCCCGCGCCAGACGGCACAGCCACGGTGCCATACCGGGATGTTCGAGTTTTATGAATTCAACGCGGGTAGTATGCATGGGATCAACAGGGTAATTCAGTTCAACGCCGCACGCAGACGCGCAGCTCCGGCTTCCAAAGCCTTGTGATTCAGGGGCAGAAATCGATGGTTACGCTCCGGGAGAACATCTTTAAGCGCCTCTTTGACCGATTCCTGCTTTACCACCTTACTGTATTCCACATATGCACCGAGCATAACCATATTGACCAGACGCGAATCCCCGATTTCGAGGGCAATTTCATTCGCAGGGATCTGTACCACGGTCAGATCGGAGCGGGAAGAACCGTCATCCTCAATCAGCGAACTATTGAGCAGAGCCAGACCGCCACTGCGCACTCTGGAGAAATACTGCTCCATGGCGGAAGCATTCAGGAGCAGCGCCGCTTCCGGCTCCCCTACAACTGGCGACCCCACGGCACCATCTGCCATCACCACGGTGCAGTTTGCGGCCCCGCCGCGTTTTTCCACCCCATATGCGGGGAAATAGGAGGCGTTGTTGCCTTCAAGAATGGTGGCATACGCAAGCAGGTTTCCGATAAGCAATATACCCTGGCCGCCAAAGCCGGCCATAAAAACATCATGATTCATCTTCTCACCTTATTCCTGTGCGTCCTTGAATACGCCCAGGGGAAAATATGGGATCATCTCTGCGGCAACACGCGCATTGGCCTCCAGCGGGTTCATGCCCCAGTTGGTCGGACAGGTGGAAAGAACCTCCACAAAAGCGAATTTATTGTGTTCAACCTGGGTCTGGAACGCCTTTTTAATCGCTTTACCCGCCTGAAGCACATGCTGAGGCGTATCCACGGCCACACGCGCGGCATAAGCCACCCCTTCGAGACCGGAGAGAAGTTCCGTCATCCTGATGGGGTATCCGTCCTTGGCTTCATTGCGGCCGTAGGGGCTGGTGCTGGTACGCTGACTGGGCAGGGTTGTTGGCGCCATCTGCCCTCCGGTCATGCCGTAGGTGGTGTTATTCACAAAAATAACCGTTATCGCTTCACCGCGGTTCGCGGTGTGAATGATCTCACTGGTGCCGATGGCGGCCAGATCTCCGTCACCCTGATAGGTGAAAACCGGACGTCCGGGATGAACCCGCTTGGCTCCGGTGGCAACCGCCGGTGCGCGCCCGTGCGGGGCTTCAATGACATCGATGCCGAAATAACCGTAGAGGAACACGCTGCAGCCTACCGACGCCACCCCGATGGTCTGGCCCTGGATGCCGAAATCGTCCATGGCCTGGGCGACGAGGCGGTGGATCACCCCGTGCTGACAACCGGGACAGAAATGGGTCTGCACCGGATTCAACGAACGGGGGCGGGAAAATACCTTCTTCATTTCCTGTGTACTCATCAGTGCACCTCACAGTGCAGACGGATCTGCGCAAATATCTCTTCAGGCGTCGGCAGCGATCCAGCTCCGGGGGCACGCCCGTAAAATTCAATTTCAGTTCCGGGAACCGCCAGACGGGCATCGTCCACCATCTGCCCGGTATTAAGCTCCACACACAGCACCTTCTGTCCTTTGGCTGTATGCTCCTGATATGCCTGCTTCGGGAACGGAAACAACGTAATCGGGCGTAACAGTCCTGCCCTGTAGCCCTGCTCCCGCGCCATGCGAACTGCGGTGTGGGCGATGCGCGCGGTGCTGCCGTAAGCTGTGACTACGAGCTCGGCATCCTCTAACGCATACTCTTCATAGCGCACTTCTTTTTCCTGCATCTCGGCGTACTTGCGGTGCAGTTTCAGATTGTGCTGTTCCAGTTCTCCATCACCCAGGTACAGTGACTTTACTACCTTGTTCACATCGAGCTCACCGGGGCCGATCAGAGCCCAGTCTTTTTCCTTAAGATCAGGCGGAGCCACATAGGGATGCGGTTCAAGCGCTTCCTTCATCTGCCCGATTACCGCATCCGCCAGAATCATGGCCGGGACACGGTAGCGATCTGAGAGATCGAAGGCATGCATGGTGAGATCGTACATCTCCTGCACAGAGGCCGGAGCCAGAACGATGATGTGATATCCTCCGTGTCCACCCCCTTTAGTGGCCTGAAAGTAATCCGCCTGGGAGGCGTCTATACCGCCAAGACCGGGACCGGAACGGCTGATATTCACGATCAGACCGGGGCATTCACTCCCGGCCATGTAGGATATTCCCTCTTGCTTCAGAGATATCCCCGGACTTGAGGACGAAGTCATGGCCCGTCCCCCGCAGGCGCTCGCACCGAGAAGCATATTGATTGAGGCTATTTCACTCTCAGCCTGAATAAATTCTCCTCCCAGAGCCGACATTTCACGCGAGATATACTCTGGGATATCACTCTGGGGCGTGATGGGATAGCCGAAGTAATAGCGACATCCGGCCTCGAGGGCCCCCATCGCCACTGCTTCGTTCCCCTTTACAAAAAGTCTTTTACTCACTTGGTTCCTCCATTTATATACCCTGAAATCTTCTGAGATTGTAACTCTTCACCACCATTGCTGGTAGGGGCTTGTGGTACCCATGGAAAGGGCGTCTGTCGCCACGGACGGCGACAGTCGAACGGCCATGGACGGCGCAAAGTGTCCCTTGTAATGGGTGCCACAAGGCCTTACTTAACAGTTACCTGAGACTTTCGGCTTTCACCTGATCTACTCTCAGGATTTTTTCTCCCGGTACACCTCAATCGCCACATCCGGACACACCTGGGCGCAGAAGGTGCACGCGGTGCAACGCTGCAGAGCCTCAGCACTTATAACTGCCGGGAGAAACCCAAGTTTATTAATTTCTTTACTCATCTCAATCAGATCATGCGGGCATGCGATAACACACAGTCCGCATCCCTTGCACAGTTGTTCATCAATTACTATTTCGTTGGCCACGTGCGGCTCCTTGTCAAAAAAGTCTTTTGCGAAACTAACCTATAGCAACTATTCCACCGCCTGCGTGAACAGTTACAGCTATCTGTCCTTCCTGCCCCCCCCTGCCCAAACCGGGCGCACAGGCGCTGCAATCTACCAGATCGGCAAAAGAAACGTCAAATACAAATAGAACCTTCCATCGCAGCATCAGCCTTTGCGAATACGCGGATCAGCAAGAGCGTAGCCGATATCCGCGAGCATATTCCCCACCAGGGTCATAACCGCACCGATCACCAGAATCCCCATGATAAGTGGATAATCACGCATCATAACCCCGTCATAAAACAGTTTCCCCATTCCGGGGATCGCAAAAATGCTCTCAAAGATCACGCTACCGCCGATAAGCCCCGGTACCGAAAGCCCCAGGATGGTAATAAGAGGCAGGAGCGCATTGCGCAGAGCATGTTTACCGATAACCACGCGTTCGGACAGACCCTTGGCCCGTGCGGTAAGGATATAGTCCTGGCGGATAACATCGAGCATATTGGAGCGCATGTAGCGCGAAAATCCGGCCACTCCCCCTACGGCGGAAACAAATACCGGCAGGATAAGATGATGGGCGATATCCAGTACGCGCTGAAACGGGGAGAGATACTCATGCCCGAAGGATTTGATTCCCGAAACCGGAACCAGCCCCAGATACACCCCGAGCCAGTCCATGAGCAACAGGGCGAGCCAGAACGAAGGTGCGGCAAAACCGATAAACACCAGCAGCGTAGTGCCGCGGTCAAACCATGAATCACGCCTGACCGCGGAAATGATCCCGAGGGGAACCGCCACTGCAATTATCAGAGCCATGGAAAGCAGATTGATAAGTACCGTTACAGGCAGGCGTTCAGTAATTTTATCCCACACCGGGCGCCGATCCTGGGAGAAGGAACGTCCGAAATCGAGGTGTACCAGACGTTTGAGCCAGTTGCCGTACTGCACCAGAACAGGATCATCCAGGCCGTACTCGGCACGCAGGCGCTCTTCGAGTTCCGCACCGGCTTCGGGGTTCATTTCAGTCTGCAGATCGGTGGGATCTCCAGGAGCAAGGTGGATAACCACAAACGATATCAGGGTAATTCCCACAAGCATGGGTACCATCTGTGCAAGTTTTTTTATGATGTAAATAAGCATTTTCTATCGTTCTGCCCCTCAGCGTGTATATTTCTGCTGGCTTTCGGGTACATACCACCGGTTGAAGTTGTGCATAATTCCTGCCGGAGCCTCCTCTATGCCGTGAAAGCGCCGTGCCACTACCGGAAGCGAATCCGGGACATACAAAAACGTATATGGTACATCCTCCGCGAGAATCTCCTGCAGCCTATGATATACAGGCCTGCGTTTATCCACTCCGAGCACGCGCCTGCCCTGCTCCAGAAGACGGTCCACTTCGGGGTTGGAGTAACCGATAAAATTGAGTTCACGCGGACCGGTCTTACTCGAATGCCAGATGTTATAGCCATCCGGATCAACGGGGATGGTCCATCCAAGGATAGTGGCATCAAATCTTCCCGGATGGATGAACTCCTTGAGGAACGAAGCCCATTCAATAACCCGCAGTTTTACCTCTATTCCCACCTCCTGCAGGCGGCGCTGGATAATCTCTCCCGCTTTGATCCGCTGGTCATTGCCCTGATTGGTAAGAATTGTAAACGCCAGCGCCTGCCCATCTTTGTCACGCACTCCGTCGCCATCGCGATCCTTCCATTCGGCGGCATCCAGAAGGGCGCGGGCCTTATCCGGGGCATACGGATAGCGCTGCACCTCCGGATTGTAGGGCCAGCTGCCCGGCTTGTACGGGCCGGTGGCCGGCTGCCCCAGCCCCAGAAGGACTCCGTCTACAATTTCCTGTTTATCAATGGCATAGGATATGGCCTGGCGTACACGCCTGTCCTGAAACATGGATTTGCGCAAATTATAACCCAGATAGGTATAGGCAAAGGCCGGATAACGGTACTTGTTAAAGCGGCGGTTAAAGGCGGGGCTCTCGGTCTGGCGCGCATACTGCAGAGGAGTAAGGCCCATATAGTCGAGACCGCCGGACTGTAATTCCAGAAACATCGTGGTGGTATCCGGCACTATGCGATACACGATACGCTTGATATATGGTGCGCCCTCAAAGTAGTCCTCATTGCGCTCAAGGACAATCTGCTCTCCCGGATCCCACTTCACAAAGCGGAATGGCCCGGTTCCCACAGGATTTCGCGCCAGTTCCGAGGTGGAAATATCTTCATCTTTCAGCAGATGTTCGGGGCAGATTCCCATAGCCCAACTTGCCAGAGCCGGAGCCAGGGGTTCGGCATAACGCACCTTGAAGGTGTACGCATCCGGAGCCATCGCCTCTTCCACCTGCTTATAGCGCTCCGCATATGCAGTCGGGGTTTCGGGGTCAATCATGAGTTTGTAGGTAAACAGCACATCCGCCGAAGTGAAGGGCTCGCCATCATGCCACTTCACCCCTTTACGCAGATGAAAGGTGATCTCACGTCCGTCATCGGATATATCCCAGCTTTCAGCCAGATCACCCTCAAAGCGCATATTTTTATCATAACGGATCAATCCGTTGTACACATGCCCGGTAATAGTCGAGGACGAAGCATCGGAAGCCAGTGGAGGGATCAGGTTACTGGCATCCCCGATAGTGCCCATGATGATGGTATCCCCATACGCCACAGAGGTATCCTGATCCTGCTCCACGGCGATAAAATTCTCCTCGTCACACCCGGACAAAAGCCCGCAGCAGAGGAATAATGCCACCAGCAACCACGTTCTCCCGCGCATATTCTAAAGCTCCTCCAGGGAACGGATTTGTACTCCGGGGCGGGGTTCAATTTCAAAAAGATGTGCTTCCAGGGTCGGATTTATCTGCACATCTTCGAGCAAAATATCTAGCTTTAATTCCTGCGCCGGCATTGTAAGAACCATCCGCCGCGGGAACTGATCCACATCCGGATTATCCGTGGGCTGTGAATCAGAATACGCTATTCTGTACATTTCCTGCCCCATCTCGAGATAAGTGATGGAACGCACCTGATCCGCAATAAATTCCACCATATATTCCTGCTGGGGAGAGAGGATAAAGCGCAGGCTGTTGCCCGCCCCCTGCTGCACCTGCGCAAGTTCCAGCACTCCCGGAGGCAGGCGCTGCAGCAGGAGAGCCACCATATCCGCGGGCATCAGGGGCACGAAGACAAAGCGTTTCATCCGGTCCCTGGTTGCCATCCCCTGATACAATACCTTACGCCCCGGAATATAAGCCTCGAGGGAAGCCCGGTCCGCAGCGAGAAGAGCGAGCATCTGTCCCATAAAATTATACACCTCCGCGCGCAACTGGTACGGAGCGCGGGCATGAATGGCCTGGGTGGATTTCTGTTTTTCGGAACCGCGCTCAAAATGCACTTCAGCCAGTGCCTGCAGACTGGTATAGAAATATGAACGCTGCATGATTTCAAGCATCTGTCCGGTACGCATACTCTCTTCCCGGGGCGGACTTACTTCGGGGGGGGAAATACCGGCGCATCCCGCTCCGAGAACGGCCAGAAGTGCAAAACATCCAATGCGCCCTCCCAGCCGCGCTGATTTTTGCACACGCAGGCGTGGATTGGTGCAAGCCAGGTGATACAGCGAAAAAAACGCATTCAAAATCACTTCCATGGTATGGATAATTCCTTCGAACATAGATTAAATTTATCACATAACTATTTGTTGTTCTGGAGTTTTCCTATTGTATTTTCAATATCTGCCGCTCGGCTTTGTTCGCCTCTGGCGGCATACACCCGCGCGAGGTGTTCGAGAATGTGCAGATCATCGGGACGCATCTCGCGCGCTTTACGCAGATGCACAAGGGCCTCATCATAACGCCGCTGCTTAAAATATATCCAGCCCAGGGTATCGTGAAACTCTGCGCGCTCCTCCTGATTCAGAGCCGTTCGAGCCAGAGTGGCGGCATATTCGAGATTCTGTTCCGTCTGCGCATACAGAAAGGCGAGGTTATTCATCACCTCAATATCCGCCGGGCGCTGCTGCGCGACAATCTGCATATGTTTAAGCGCTGCAGTATGATTATCCATCATGGCATGGAGCAAGCCCAGACGATATTGCAGCTCAATGCTCTCCGGATATTCCTCAAGTCCGCGCTCCAATACTGCAAGAGCCGCAGCATTTTCATCCTCAATCATGTAGAGATAACTTAAGTGCTGATACAGAAGTGGATCCGTCATCCCGGCTGAATCAAGGAGTTCGTGCAGGGTTTGAATGGCATCCTGGTTGTAACCCACAACATGATAGAGCCCTGCCAGATGGAGCAGCGCCTGTGTTCGCGCCTCGCCCTGATCCACCTGCTGAAAGGCCGCAATCGCATCATGCCAGCGTTGCTGTTGCTCCAGCGCCTGCCCGAGCCACAACCACGCCATAGGGTTGAACTCCAGGGCTTCAGCCGCAGCGCGCAGTTCGGGAACCGCCGCTGCATATTCATCCATGTTCAGCAGGGCGTAGCCGTACAGAAGACGCAGCGGAACACTTTCTTCCCGTTCCAGAGATTTTTCCAGCACCTTCGCCGCCGCAGCGAATTCCTGCTGCTGGAGCAGCAACTCTGCCTGCAGATACTCAAACTCCTGGCTGCTGTCATGCAGAATTGCGGCGGCATTACGGTACAGATCAAGGGCGCGTTGGTATTTATGCTGGTTTTCCAGAACCTGGCCGAGCTCAAAATATGCCACCGGATCTTCAGGCGCAACCTCAATAAGGGTCTGCAGGGTTTTAGCCGCCTCGTCAAACTGCTTCTGGCGGGCCTGAATTCTTCCCAGCTGGAGCAGAACCACCCGGGCATCCGGCTGTACATACAGATAGCGCTGCAGATCCTGCGCTGCTCCGGCGTAATCCTGCTCCTGCAGATGCAGGGTATTCATACGCAGATGGAGACGGTTGAGATATGGATGGGCGGCATATATCTTCTGAATGCGCTCCAGGGCCAGGGCTGTATCTCCCTGCGCTGCAGCAATCTCAGCCCGGAGCAGAAGAGCGGGGACAAAATCCGGATCCATATCCAGAGCACATTCGACCCAATCCTGAGCCTGGCCGGCTTCACCCTCCTTCAGATGAATGCTGGCGCGGGTGCAGAAGGCATGTTTGTGCGGGAACGTCTCTGCCTCAGCTCCGGAACACATTGACTCTAAACTTGATTCAAACTCATCCACGCGCTGCTCTCCCAACCAGGTGCGCAGATACTCCAGATAGACAGAGCTGCCTTCTTCACACTCTTGACGCGAGGAAAACACCTGCAGATATGGTGCGTCTTTCAGCTGCGCATCATTTAATGAAACATTGTCTCCGCAGGCATTTTCAATCAGAGTGCCGACATCCTCGCGTGGAGCAGACATACACCCGCCTGTCCCCAGCATCAGCGCGGCAGCAAGCAGCAGACGCAAATATATATGCGCCCTCCTGCTCGCTTTAATCGTCATGCTTACCTGTGTGTCTCTAAAAAACATGTCTGCCCACTCTTCAACGTTTTCTGGCTGCCCCTCAATCCCGGGTAGTGCCGGATTGCGCTTTAATTCTGCTTGATTCCGGATAGTTGGGATTATTTAAACTTGACCCTGTCCCTCTGCATGGCTACTATCAAAGCTTCATTCAACACCCGGGGAGCCGGGCATTACAAACTATACGCACAACAGACAATATTCAAGCCAGTATATATGGAGTAGATTCATGGCTATTGCTACAAAAATACAAACCTGCATAGAGCAGTCATCCTGGATCCGTAAGATGTTTGAAGAGGGCGACCGCCTGCGTGCCGAGTTCGGTGCGGAAAATGTGTTTGACTTCACCATCGGCAACCCTGCGGTTGAGCCGCCGCCCGCCTTTAAACAAGCCCTGCAAAAACTGGCCAATAACCCGATCCCGGGCATGCATCGCTACATGAGCAATGCCGGATATCCGGAAACCAGGAGCGCCGTTGCTCAGCATCTGAACAAAACAAGCAGACATAAACTTCAGGCAGAACACATAATCATGACCTGCGGTGCCGGAGGAGCGCTAAATGTCGCACTCAAGACTGTTCTCAACCCCGGCGAAGAGGTGATTATCCTCGCGCCCTACTTCGTGGAATACAAGTTCTATATCGACAACCACGGCGGGAAACCGGTAGTAGTGGAAACCAGCACCGACACCTTCCTGCCAGATCCTGATGCCATCGCCGCCGCCATAACCCCGCGTACCAGAGCAATCATTCTGAACTCACCCAACAACCCCACCGGGGTAATATATCCGCCTGAAATTCTGGATGCCTTAAATAACGTACTGGAGCAAAAACAGCGTGAATATTCCGCCCCGATCTACGTTATTTCCGACGAGCCCTACGCCAGACTAGCATATGCCGATTCGGGCGTGCCATGCATTTTCAACCACATCGCCAACTCCGTCGTGGCCACATCCCACTCCAAGGATCTGGCGTTGCCGGGTGAACGCATCGGCTATCTTGCCATCAATCCGGCCCTTGAAGCCGCAGACACCTTTATTGAGGGGGCTGTATTCAGCAACCGTGTCCTCGGCTTTGTCAATGCACCGGCACTGATGCAGCGTCTGATCGCAGACCTGCAGGATGAAAGCGTGGACATCGGCGCTTACGCGCATAAACGCAACCTGCTGTACCAAAACCTAAGTGCCATGGGTTTCGATATGGTTAAACCTCAGGGGGGATTTTATCTGTTCCCGAAATCACCACTGCAGGACGATGTTGAGTTTGTTAAAATGGCGCAGGAGGAAAAAATCCTCCTGGTTCCTGGGCGAGGATTTGGCGCTCCGGGATATTTCCGCATTGCATACTGCATTGATCTGGATATTATTGAGCGCAGCATGCCCGCGTGGGAACGTCTGGCACACAGAGCGGGGATGAACAAAAACGGATAGTCTCCGATCCTTACGCGTGACAAAAGATTTAAAGTGGTTATAATCCGCGTATATTATCGATTTCTTAGCCCTTGTCTGCAACTTTGCACTTCGAACACTGCACCAGACAGGGGCGAAGCAAGAATTTGCGCACCTGCTTAACCTTAAACATGACATCAGAAAATCCGGATATACCCGGATTTTTCCCGATGATTACAGGATAAGGGTGCGCAACCAGGGTAGCTTTTTACCAGGTCTGAAGCGTGACATTAAGATGAGCGCAATTATTGCGCCCTCAGGTTCACGCTTTGAGATGCAGCGGATATTGAGCCGGAAGCTTAATATCCGCAGGCATACCTGGAGTTGTTAATTTCCGCATCCGCACTTTTCGTCAGTGTAGTTGCATTCATGTGCGCTTGAGCGTACCGCAAGGGTATGCTGGAAACGCAGAAGGTTTTACATGAGTAAAAAAATGTTGATCAACGCAACCCTCTCCGGAGAAGAGCGTGTTGCAATTGTGGAGGACGGCCTCCTCACAGAACTGGACATTGAAGTAGCAGGCAGCGAAAACACTAAAGGAAACATCTACAAAGCCGAAGTAGTGCGAATTGAACCTGGGCTGCAGGCAGCCTTTGTCAACTACGGCGCTCAGCGTCACGGCTTTCTCCAGATCGGGGATATACATCCGGATCTGTGGCCCAAACGGGATTCAGACAAAGAGGGCAACAACAGGCGCCCGCCCATTAATGAAATACTCCGCCGCGGACAACAGATCCTGGTTCAGGTGGTCAAAGAGGAGCGCGGCACCAAAGGCGCTGCCGTAACTACCGAACTCTCCCTGGCCGGGCGCTATATGGTACTCATGGCCAACAGCCGCTCACGCGGCATCTCGCGCAAAATTGACAAGGATTCAACGCGTAAAAAGATCAAGGAAGCCCTCAAAGAGCTCAATCTCCCCGATGAGATGGGGTATATCATCCGCACCGCCGCCCTCGATCAGTCTTCGGAAGAACTCAAACGCGATTTCAATTATCTGTTCAATATCTATAAAAACATCATCGCCCAGGCGGAAAAAGCCAGCGCCCCTGCCCTGATATACCAGGAATCAAGTCTGGTCCTACGCAGTGTCAGGGATTACTTCACCCAGGATATGGATGAAGTTCTGATTGATGACAAGGAGATCTTCAGACAGACGCGCGAGTTTTTCAAAACCGTGATGCCGGACCATGTAAAACTGGTAAAACTCCATCAGGAGCGCCGCCCCATCTTTGCCCGCTACCAGATCGAAGAGCAGATTGCTCAGCTCGCCGGCAACAGCGTCAATCTCCCCTCCGGCGGCTCCATCGTCCTGGATCAGACTGAAGCCCTGGTGGCCATTGATGTCAACTCGGGCAAGGTTTCAAGCGAGCAGGATATTGAATCCACCGCATGCCTGGTTAATGTCGAGGCAGCCACCGAAATTGCGCGTCAATTACGTCTGCGCGATCTCGGCGGCCTGATTGTTATCGACTTTATCGACATGCGCCAGCGCAAGAATGCGCGCAAGGTGGAAAAAACCCTGGAGCAGGCCCTGAAGCAGGATAAAGCCCGTATCACCCAGGGGCGCATCAGCTCTCAGTTCGGCCTGCTCGAAATGAGCCGCCAGCGCATCAAACCCAATCTGGGTGCCTCATCCTACAAAAGCTGCCCGCACTGCAGCGGTACCGGACGCATTCGCAGCTGTGAATCACGCGCCATCGGCCTGTTGCGCCGAATCCAGGCAGGTACCGCCAAAGGTAAGATCAGCCGCGTTGTAAGCAGTGTTGCGCTCGATGTCGGCACCATGCTTCTCAATCAGAAACGCGCCGAACTCAGAGAACTGGAGCAGCAACAGCAGATTGAAATCTGGATTAACCCCCGGCCGGACTTTCTTCCCGATCAGGTTGATATCGATTTCATCAAAGACACCGATTCTGCCGACGACACAAACGAAGAACCCAAAGCACTGGTGGATATCGACTACGGTGAGCGCAATCAGGACTTTGAACCCAGCCCTGAAACGCCTCCCGCGCAGGAGCCCTCCGCCCGAGGTGCAGAACATGATACCTCCTCGGATAAAAAAGATGAGGAGGATGCTCCCAAACCCCGAAGCCAGCGGCGGTCCCGTTCTTCCTCCCGCCGCCAGCGCAGTTCACGCAGCGGGGCAAATGGGCAGAACAGTAAAGACAGCACTACGTCAGAGAGCAACAACAAAGAGAGCAGTTCTGCAACCTCACAAAACCCCTCTGAACACAGCAATGCAGCGCAGGATAAGATATCAGCTGCTGCAGACAAACACAAAGAACAGGCCTCTTCAGACTCCACAACAGATGCTGCCGACAAGTCATCTGCACAGAACCAAAGCGCCAAATCCGAAAACACTGCAAATGCTGCGGCGGATAAAACATCGCAGACCAAAAACAAACGCACATCGAACCGACGCAAGCCTGCAGGAACACGCGCGGCACAACAAAAAAGTGCGCCCTCATCCGATACTGACGCCAAGGAATCCGCATCTGAGTCAGCACAGACAGCTGCAGATGCGACCCCGGATGCAGAAAAGCCCAAACCCCGGCGCACTCCGCGACGTAGCAGTGCCAGGAAAAATACGGCGCAAAAGACCCCTGCCACCCCTGAAGCTGCTGAAACATCTGCCGCCACGGACACAGAAGAAGAAAAAGCGGGGCAACAGGATGCCACGGTAAAAAATACTGAGGCCGCGACAACGCGCAAACGTGCTCCACGCAGACGCCCGAGCACAAAAACCGACAGCGCAGCAGGCTCCGCACAACCAGAGAATGCAGACACCAGCCCGGCAGAGAAAACATCTGCAGCAGACGCTGTTCCTGAACCAGCCGGGGCGAGCCAGGATACTCAGCCCCCGGGCAAAACGCCGGAAGGCAAAGATTCCGAAGGGGAGAAAAAGACCTCGCCGTCCCGTAAACGCTCCCCGCGTAGGCGTTCCACCAGCACACAGAGCAAAGAAAAATCAACATCCGCTGAAAATGCCTCTGGCGGAACCGAACAACAAAGCATTCCCCAGGAGGCAACAACTGCAGAGAGCAGCCCTGCCTCCGATACCGGCAAAGGCGAAGGAACGGCTTCTCCCCGCCGGCGTAAAAGTGCAACAGAAAGCCAGGCGTCTGCTAAGAGCAGCTCCTCCACAAAAGCGGACGCCGAAGCAGAGGCGGATTCGGATGCGCAAAGCGGCACTCAGGATAAAACGCCGAAAAGAACCCCCAGGCGTCGGACCGCTACCCCGCGCCGGAAGAGTGGCACTGCGGCGGAAAGCAGTACAGCCAAAACCGCGGCACCAGATGAAAAACAGGATGCCGGAACCGCCGCCGACAGAGCAGCGCCGGATGGAGAGAGTGAATCCGGCAGTAAAACCAGAACCGCAGCTAAACGCACCACCCGGCGTACCGGCACCAGGCGCAGCAGCAAAAAAGCGGCGGAAAGCACAGGTGAGACGGCACCATCGGAAGCGGCACAGACAGAATCAGCGAAGGCAGAGACACCGCCTGCCGAGGATAATCCGGCCCCTAAACGCAGGCGTCGCACTGCGGTACGCAAAAGTGCTGTTACTCCCAAAAATGATGACACAGAATAGACCATAACGGAATGAATCGGCCCCACAGAGCACGAAAGCGCTTCGGGCAGAATTTTCTGCGCGATCCGAATATCATCCGCACCATTATTTCGGCAGCACAGCTGCAGCCGGAGGATCGGGTGGTGGAAATTGGCCCCGGTCAGGGCGCCCTGACCCGTGGTATTGCTCCGCACGTTGCGCATATGGATCTAATGGAGATCGACCGCGATCTGGCGGCAGAATGGGAGAATGCCACCCCCGAAGGTGTTGTGGTACACACCGGAGATGCCCTCCAACTGGAGTGGGATGAAGTTCTTATTCATCCCCCATACAAACTGGTAGCCAACCTGCCCTACAACATCTCGAGTCCGATACTCTTTAAGATCATCGAGCAGCGCCATCTGTTCTCGTCTCTGGTGCTGATGTTTCAGAAAGAGGTCGCACAGCGTCTGCGCGCCCATCCCGGAACAAAAAACTACGGAATCTTGACAGTACTGTGCCAACTGTGGTTCGATGTCGAGTCTGTTATAGACGTTCCGCCCCAGGCTTTTGCCCCGCGCCCCAAAGTGGATTCAGAAGTTCTGCGCTTCGTACGGCGCGCACAGCCACGCGCTGCAGTTGACGATCCACACCTGTTCAAGCGTGTAGTCAAGGCGGCTTTTGCCCAGCGGCGTAAAACCCTGCGCAACTCATTAACAAGCCAGGGATTTACACCTGCAGATATCGACGCAGCGGCCGCACATCTCAGCCTGGATCTGAAGCGCCGCGGCGAAACCCTGGATCTGGCGGAATTTGCCGCCTTGAGCCATGCCCTGCAGCAACACATAAAGCCTGCATGAGCAGTTCTTTCTTATTCGCAATTATTCGTCCTTGAAGTAATTCCCGACAAATAAATATACATCTGCAAATTCTTATTGCCGTCCCCATATCTATACATTTGTTGGACCGGCGGCATACTTCAGCAACGCAACACAGTAAACACTCAGGAGAAATTCAGTGCAGGAAAACACCCTTGTAGTTAACGGAACCCCCATCAGCCATTTCGATTTTATGAACGCCATGCAGAGCTATTCCATGGAATTGTATCGCAAGACCGTGGATCAGCTCAGCGAAGAAGAGCAGGAAAAGGTTCAGGGGATCGCGGTTGAGCGTATCATTGCGCGTGAGCTCATTTTTCAGCAGGCTCTGGCACAGGGCATTGTGGCCAACGATGAACAGATTCAGCAGGAAACCGCCAAGGTAATGCAGAACTTCCCCACCGAAGAGGAGTTCTATGCAACCCTGGAAAAGGCCGGAGTGGATAAGGAAGCATACTATCGCATGATCCGCCAGGATCTCTCAGTCAACATGATTACCGATCAGAAACTCGCGGAAGCCCAGGATGCGAGTGAAGAAGAAATCAAGGCGTTTTACGATGAACATCCGGATAAAATGGTCAAACCCGCCATGGTGAAGGCGAGCCATATTCTGGTAAAAGCCGATCCGGAAAATCAGGCTGAGGCTGAAGCGAAGATGGGTGAAATCCAGAAGGAACTCGACAGCGGCGCTGATTTCGCCTCTCTGGCACAGGAACATTCCGCCTGCCCCAGTGGACAAAAAGGTGGTGACCTGGGCTTTTTCGGCCCCGGCTCTATGGTAAAACCCTTTGAAGAAGCCGCCTTTGCCCTTAAACCGGGGGAAATCAGTGACGTGGTATCTACCCAGTTCGGTCTGCACCTCATTAAAGTTACCGACACCCAAGAACCGCAGAAACTCGAATTTGAAGAGGCCAAACCTCAGATCGCCCAATTCCTCAAGGAACAGAACGGTGCGCGTCTTCTGCAGGAGTGGGTAGAAGAACTGAAAAAAGATGCCGAAATTGACTTTAAATCCTAAAGCGCCATGGTGCAACTGATGTGAAACAGGTTGCAGATAAAGCGTTCAGACATCCAGGCCTGCAGTGGCTGGCTCACGAAGCCGGACGCGCAGGCCTGGATTTATATCTGGTCGGCGGATGTGTGCGTGATTATCTGCGTGGGCAACAATGCGCCGATTACGATCTGGTAAGTGCCCATGATCCCACCCCGGTGGCAAAGCTCCTTGCGCGCACCTTCAACGGCCACTGGTTCTGGCTTGATCCGCAGCGTCGCTACAGTCGCGTGATAATCTCCTCTTCAGTTCAATTTGACTTCTCCCCTTTTCGCGCCCCGGATCTTAACGCGGATCTCGCCCTGCGTGATTTCACCATCAATGCCATGGCTGTCCCCCTGAACGCTTTGGTTTCTGCCGCCGTTAAGCAGAACGCCCCTTTGCCGATCATCGATCCCCTCAACGGGCAACAGGATCTGCACCAACAGCGTATCCATCTGTGCTCCGCCACCGTTCTCGATGATGATCCGCTGCGCCTTTTAAAGGGGCTGCGCCACTGCGCCACCATGGGATTTACCCTCAGCCATGCAACCCGGCAGGCCGCTCCCATGGCTGCAGCACAGTTACACCACATCGCCCCGGAACGCACCCGCGCTGAAATAGCCGGCATCTTCAGCGCTCCGGCTCTTGAACATCTCTACTATGCGCTTAAAAACCTCAACGCCTGCGGAGCACATCGCGCTCTTCAACTGCCGACATCATCTCAGACATATTTGGACACACGCCTGCTTCCTGCTCTGAAGCATGCCATTGCCCGGGTGGATCAGTGCGCCACCTGCTGCCCATATATACATGAACGCCTGAACTGGAGCGCAGGAGACGAATTCACTTTTCGCTCTCTGGGGCTATTGGGCATTTGGTTGCGCGCTCTCCGGCAGGACTCGGCAACCTCTTTCGTTGCGGACAAGACACTTAAACTGAGTCGAAGAGGCGCCACTTGGCTGAAGTGGTTTATGCGCTGTCCTGAAGACATTTTCCTCAAATTGGAGCAGATAGAATGGCGACGCTATCCGCGCCGCGCCCTGCATCTTCTCGCGCAAAATGGAGCCCCCCTCCCCCAGGGTCTCGCTGCCCTGGTGTTCTTCGCATCGGATATGCACGCCATCGCGGGACTTGCCGACCTGTTCCAGGTCTGCAGCACCCAGGTGGAGCAGGGGCGGATTAAACCGCTTATTGAAGCAGCACAGATTCAAAAAACATACCCGAATATGCACGGCCAAACCCTGGGAGAATGTATAAAATCCCTTCAGCATGCTGAATATACAGGTGAATTCAGCGACTCAGCAGGGGCATGGAAGTGGCTTGAGGTGAAAGGTTTATAACTGTTGCGCAAAGGATTATGGCACCCATTCCAAGGAACACGACTGTTTGGGATTGGGGCCATCCATGGCCGTTCGACTGTCGCCGTCCGTGGCGACAGACGCCCTTCCCATGGGTACCATAATCCCCTGCCGCTAGCGGAGAGTAAATAGTTAAAGAAGTTAATAAATTTAAGGTTCAAAGAAGCTGAGATGCAAGGAAGGATATCACGATGAAATACATCGGAGCGCACGTCAGCGCCGCAGGTGGAGTTTTCAACGCCCCGCAAAATGCCGCAGATATCGGCGCCAACGCTTTTGCCCTGTTCACCAAAAACCAGAAGCGTTGGCATGCCAAAGCTCTGAGCAGCGCTGAAATCCGCAAATTTCAGGATAAATGCACCGAACTCGGGTTTAAGGCGGAACAGATCCTGCCGCACGACAGCTATCTCATCAACCTCGCCCATCCGGAAGAGGAAAAACTCGAACGCTCGCGCACCGCCTTTATCGATGAAATGCAGCGCTGCGAACAGCTCGACCTGAAATATCTCAACTTCCATCCCGGCAGCCACCTGAACCAGCTCAGCGAAGAGGAAAGCCTGGAGCGCGTAGCGCAATCAGTCAATATTGCTCTAAAAGAGACAAAGCAAGTCATTGCCGTGATAGAAAACACCGCCGGCCAGGGCACCAACCTGGGCTACAGTTTCGAACACCTTGCCACTATCATCGACCAGGTTGAAGATAAAAAACGCATCGGGGTGTGCATCGACACCTGTCACGCCTTCGCCGCCGGCTACGATCTCAGCACAGCCTCTGCATGTACAGAAACCTTCGCCGAATTTAAGGAGATAGTGGGATTCGGATACCTGAAAGGGATGCATCTCAACGACTGCAAAAAAGAATGCGGCAGCCGCGTAGACCGTCATGCCCCCTTAGGTGACGGCAACATCGGATGGGAGTGTTTCAAATACATTATCCAAGATGAACGCTTCGACAATATCCCCCTGATCCTGGAAACCCCGGAACCGGAACGCTGGCCTGAAGAGATTAAAGCCCTGCGCTCATTTATCAACTAAAAAGTACGCTTGCCCGGGCATTGTACCCTCAATCAGGTGTATCTATCCGGATTTTAGCTACAGCGTGGGTTTTATTAAACTGAGCATCCGGGTATAAAAATTTGAATCCAGTGATCAATGGAGCAAAAGGTTTGGGGAAAAAATAACGGCTCTCCCCCTCTGACTGCGTAGTGGATACGGAGAACAGCCGGACTGTTGTAAAACAAAAAACTTTCGTTACAATTCCAGAATATTAGGCCAAGAACCTGCTCACAATAACAAGGGAGGCATGTTATGTGTCCAGAGCGCGACTCTAACAATGAACAACAAAGCGGTGTAAGCAGGCGGGACTTTATGAAGTATATGGGCGTGAGTGCAGTGGGGATGTCTTTAACAGGCACGGCCATGGCCAGCAATAACAAACCTCAGCCGCCGGAAAAAATTCTGGAAGCCGCAGAGAGGGTTAAAATTCGTCTTCATATCAATGGGAGGAATCATTCAGTATTGGTGGAACCTCGCTGGACCCTGTTATATGTACTACGGGAAAGTCTGGGCATGAGCGGTACCAAAGAGGGATGTGGACGCGGAGAATGCGGCGCCTGCACGGTATTAATCAACAATCAAACCCGTTACGCCTGCATGACACTGGCAGTGGAGGTTGAAGATCAGCACATCACAACCCTGGAGGGCCTGATGCAGGGGGAAAACCTGGGACCGGTGCAAACAGCATTTTTGGAAGAAGATGCTTTTCAATGTGGCTACTGCAGTCCCGGTCAGATCATGGCGGTGGAAGGCTTGCTTCGCCAAAAGCCCGATCCGACACTGGACGATATCCGCACTGGTGTGTCCGGCAATCTGTGTCGGTGTGGTGCTTATAAACATATCTTCAAAGCCGCTCAGAAAGCGGCCCAGATTAAACGAAGTTAGGGGGAAATATGACTGATGAAAACAGTATATATTATACCCAGGGTTTGCCGGTGCCGGAAACTCCGGAGACAGGGGAAAAACCAGCATTTTGGAAAGACACGGACATTGTAGGCAAACGTGAGCCTCGGGTGGATGCTTATGAGCGTTTGAGTGGTACAGCTGTGTATCCGGCGGATCTCAATCTCCCCAACATGATCTATGGCGCTATCCGCCGCTGCCCGTATCCCCATGCAAAGGTAACCAGAGTAGATACCACCAAGGCCCGCAACATGCCGGGAGTGCGTGCTATAGTAACCGGTGACTCCCCGGAGGCACGGGGCCTTAAATGGAGCTATCAGGACTATGAAGGTCCGCTGTTCGATTCCCACTGCCGCTTTGAAGGAGAGATAGTGGCTGCCGTAGCGGCAGACACCCTGATGTGGTTCAATAGCCCCGGACACCTCGTTAAGGTATGATGTCCCAAATACC
>JBNGCY010000016.1:0-13761 GCA_049975505.1 Desulfuromonadaceae bacterium
ACTTGATTTCCGTTTTAGTAGCTAGTCAAATGCTCCTGCTGTTATAGTTATAGGTTTGTGGCACTCATGGAAAGGGCGTCTGTCGCCACGGACGGCGACATTCGAACGGCCATGGACGGCCCCAATCTCAAACAGTTGTGTCCCTTGGAATGAGTGTCATAAGCCTTCGCTGAGCAGTTACTGATCTTCTTCCATACGCAAAGACACTGAACGCGCATGGGCTTCCAGCCCCTCGAGTCCGGCAATACGCACCGCCGCTCCTCCAAGGCGCTGCAGGCCCGCCCTGGAACAGTAGATCAGACTTGATTTTTTAACAAAATCATCCAGCGACAGCGGAGAGAAAAAGCGCGCACTGCCCCCGGTGGGCAGGGTATGGTTCGGCCCGGCGAGATAATCCCCCAGAGCCTCGGGGGTGTTGTGCCCCATAAAAATGGCCCCGGCATGGCGGATCAGGGGAAGAAGCGCAAAGGGGTTTTCCACCGCGAGTTCCAGATGCTCGGTAGCAATACGGTTACACAACTGCGCCGCCTGTTCAATCTCCTCAGCGACGATAATCGCGCCGTAGTTGTCGATGGAGGAACGTGCGATCTCCCTGCGCGAAAGCTGCTCCAGCTGGCGCTCCACCTCCTCCTGCACGCGTAAGGCCATCTCTTCGTCGGTGGTCACCAGGACCGAAGAGGCCAGTTCGTCGTGCTCCGCCTGGGAGAGGAGATCCGCAGCCAGATGCACCGCATTCCCGCTGCCGTCATTGGCAATGAGAATTTCACTCGGCCCTGCGATCATGTCGATATCCACCTGGCCGAACACCATCCTCTTCGCTGTCGCCACGTAGATATTCCCCGGGCCGGTGATCTTATCCACTCGCGGTACGCTGGCAGTGCCGTATGCCAGCGCAGCCACTGCCTGCGCCCCTCCCAGGGGGAAAATGCGTTTTACTCCGGCCAGATGCGCGGCCGCAAGCACGTGCGGATTCACCTCGCCATCCGGCATGGGCACCACCATTACCACTTCCTTAACTCCGGCAACGCGGGCGGGTATGGCATTCATCAGCACCGAGGATGGATACGCGGCTTTGCCGCCGGGGACGTAGATCCCCACCCGGTCTAACGGGCGCACCATCTGCCCCACCTGAATGTCATCTTCATCTGTACTGAGCCAGGTCTCCTGCTTCTGGCGTCGATGGTAGGCGGCGATCCGCTCGGCTGCGAGTTCAAGGGCTTCAAGATCGGCCTTATCCACCCGGGAAAGGGCCGCATCAATCCGGGCACTGTCGAGTTCCATGCCGAAGCGTTCGAGATCAAGGCGGTCGAATTTTCGGGTGTACTCCACCAGAGCTTCATCGCCGCGCGCGCGTACATCCTGGATAATTGCAGCGACACTTTCTTCGATTCCGGGGGGAATCTCTTCAGCGCGCTGCTCAATCGGGCGGAACTGCTGTTCGAAATCTGCATCGCTAAAACGCATCAGGCGGATCATATTAGCTACCTTTCACCTTTTTAGGCTTGAGTATCCCGGCTTTTTAATCAGGTGGAAATCTTGGGTGTTTCTCCTATCACACGTTCCAGATCGTCGATAATGCGACGGATCTTTTTGTGTTTTGTCTTCATGCTCGCGCGGTTGACAATCAGGCGCGTAGTGATTTCGGCAATGGTCTCAACCTCCACCATGCCGTTATCGCGCAGAGTCGCACCGGTGGAGACCAGATCGACAATGCGCTCGGTCAGTCCTACCAGAGGAGCAAGCTCTATGGAACCATAGAGTTTGATAAGCTCCACCTGGATTCCGCGCGCGCGGAAGTATTTTTCCGTTATATTCGGATACTTGGTCGCAACGCGAATATTGGACCAGCGCGTGGGGTCGTCCTTCTCCTCGAGATCGCGCGGCTCCGCCACCACCAGGCGGCAGTAACCGAAATTAAGATCCAGGGGTTCGTACAGATCTTTCTCCTGCTCCAGCAGGGTGTCTTTGCCCACCACGCCGATATCGGCACAACCGTATTCCACATAGGTGGGAACATCCGTGGCGCGCACCGCCATGAAGCGATAGCCGGCATCACGATTTTCAAACACCAGCTTGCGGTTTTCTTCCTCCATCTCCGGACAGGTGATCCCGATTCTGCCGAACAGTTCCATGGAATCCTGCATTATGCGCCCTTTGGGAAGGGCGAAGGTGATAAAATCGCTCATGCTGCTCCTCGTGTAATTGGTGTTCAGCGCACGCGTCTGATATCCGCGCCCAGCTGACTCAGTTTCTGTTCCAGCTTCTCATAGCCCCGGTCCAGATGGTAGATGCGTGAAATCTCCGTGGTGTTGTCCGCTGCCAGAGCTGCGAGCACCAAAGACGCACTTGCACGCAGATCGGTAGCCATCACCGGCGCGCCCAGCAGAGATGTTCTGCCGACGATGGTCGCCTGGCGCCCCTCGACCCGGATCTGAGCCCCCAGCCGCTGCAGCTCACTCACATGCATAAAGCGGTTTTCAAACACATTCTCGCTGATAATGCTGGTTCCCTGCGCCTGGGTCAGAAGCGCCATAAACTGCGCCTGCATATCGGTGGGGAAACCCGGATGGGGACTGGTTTTTATGCGCAGCGGCTCCAGAGAACCTTCGCAACACACCCTTATCCCTTCGGGGGCACAATGGACTTCGGCACCGCTCTGGCGCAATTTGCTGATAACCGCATCCAGATGCTCCGCCTCAGCCCCGCGTACCAGCACATCTCCCCGGGTAATGGCTCCGGCAACCATGAAGGTTCCGGCCTCTATGCGATCGGCCATCACGCTGTGGTCCATGGGGCGGAGCCTGTCCACCCCGTGGATGGTTACAGTGTCGCTGCCTGCACCTTCAATGCGGGCCCCCATGTTCTGCAACGCCGTGGCAAGATCTACAATCTCCGGCTCGCGCGCGGCGTTTTCAATGATGGTACGTCCCTCGGCCAGGGTAGCAGCCATCATAAGGTTTTCGGTCCCCCCCACTGTGGGAATATCCAGATAGATACGCGCCCCATGGAGACGTTCGGCCCATGCTTCAATATAGCCGTGCTCCAGGGTTATCCGCGCCCCCATGGCCTCAAGACCACTGAGGTGCTGATCCACCGGGCGCGCCCCGATGGCACATCCTCCGGGCAGACTTACACGCGCATACCCCAGACGGGTGAGCAAAGGCCCGAGTACCAGCACCGAAGCACGCATGGTGCGCACCAGATCATAGGGCGCCTGGGCGTTTTCGATCCTGTCCGCGTTGATTCTCAGAGTCCCTGGTCCCAGAGCTTCGGTGCGGGTGCCGAGGATATACAACAGCTCCACGGCGGTATCTATGTCGCGCAGGCAGGGGAGATTGCGCAGCTCATGAGTTCCTGGGGCAAGCAGGGTGGCACACAACAATGGCAGGGCGGCATTTTTGGCTCCGCTTACCTGCACTTCCCCCTGGAGTCTGCGCCCCCCACGTACCAGAATCCTATCCATTTACCTGTTCACTCTCTCCTGCGTGTCTGCATCCGCCCACTACACGGGCGATTCCTGCGTAGTCACGGCGCTGATAACAGTGATGCAGCCCGGCTGCTTTAAACAAATCTTCCACCGCATCAGCCTGGTCCTTTCCCACTTCGGCCAGGAGCCAGCCCCCCGGCTCCAGGAGTCCTTCGGCCTGGCGCACAAGGCTGCGATACGCATCCAGACCATCTTCTCCACCATGCAGAGCGAGTTCCGGTTCATGTCTGGCGACTTCCGGCATCAACTCTCCCATCTGCGCACTGCTCACATAGGGGGGGTTGGAAATCACGAGGCGATATGTTCCCCTGCCCAGAGTATGCAGATCGGCGTACTCAAATGAGATCAGATGATCCACACCATTTCTTGCGGCATTTTCCTGTGCCATCCGCAGCGCTGCGTGGCTTATATCCACGGCGTGGATCCGCATGCCTGTAGTGTGCGCGATAGCCACCGCAACAGCGCCGCTGCCGGTACCAGCATCGAGGACAGCCCCCGCGCGCTCTTCCAACACCTTAAGCCCCTCTTCCACCAGAACCTCGGTGTCCGCCCGCGGGATCAGTACTTCCGGACTGACCCGGAAGGGCAGTGACCAGAACTCTGTATGCCCGAGGATGTACTGAAGCGGTTCGCGCAATGCGCGCCGTTTAACCAGGGCGCGGATGGTCTCAAGTTCTTTCTGCTCCAGGGGCTGATCGTAACACAGATACAATCCGACCCGGTCCTTGTTCAGAGCCGAACCCACCAGCAGTTCCGCATCCAGGCGCGGATTGTCCACCCCTTTTTCCTGCAGGTAGTCGGTGGTCCAGCGCACCACTTCAAGCACAGACCACTGCGCGGGCATTTACGCCTCCTGCTGATTGGCGAGCTGCTCACTCTGGTAGTGGGTGCGCAGCGATTCTACAATCTCGTCAAAATCACCCTGCATAATGGAATCAAGCTTATACAGGGTAAGGCCGATGCGGTGGTCGGTACAGCGCCCCTGCGGAAAATTGTAGGTGCGGATGCGCTCGCTGCGATCGCCACTGCCTACCTGGCTTTTGCGCTCCGCCGCCATCTGCGCATCGTGTTCCTCCTGCATAGAATCGAGAATACGTGAACGCAGCACCTTCATCGCCTTTGCTTTATTCTTGTGCTGCGATTTCTCATCCTGGCACGCAACCACCACTCCGGTGGGAATATGGGTTATGCGCACCGCGGATTCGGTCTTGTTGACATGCTGTCCCCCTGATCCGGAAGCGCGATACAGGTCAATCCGCAGATCACCGGGATCAATCTCCAGATCCACCTCTTCAGCTTCAGGCAGCACCGCCACCGTGCATGCGGAGGTGTGCACGCGCCCCTGGGTTTCCGTATCCGGAACACGCTGAACCCTGTGAGTGCCGCTTTCGTATTTGAGATGGGAGAACACATCCTTACCGCTCACCATGGCAATCACTTCCTTGAAACCACCTGCTGCCGATTCCGAGGAACTGAGAATCTCCACCTTCCAGCCGTGGCGGTCGGCAAAGCGCAGATACGCGCGAAACAGATCCCCGGCAAACAGGGCGGCTTCATCACCGCCGGTGCCGGCACGGATCTCAAGGATGGCGTTTTTACCGTCGTTGGGATCGCGCGGGAGCATGAGTTGAGTGAGCTCCTCCTGCATTTTCTCCTGGCGCTGCTCCAGGGCCGGAAGCTCCTGATTCGCCATCTCACGCATCTCGGGATCTTTATCCTGGGCGAGCTCGTGCAGCCCCTCAATCTCCTCTTTCAGGTCACGATACGCACGAAACAGGGTCACCACTTCACTGAGTTCGGCATGCTCCCGACTCAAATCGCGGTAGCGTGCCTGATCCGCAAGGATATCGGGCTGAGCCAGAAGGCCCTCCACCTCCTGAAAGCGATCTTCAACATCTTCGAGCTTCTCAAACATGGTGACCTCTATATGCAGAATGGAAAATCGTGGCGATAAACCTGAAATCCTCGCTCACACAGAATATCTCCCAAAGAGAAAAATCCTGTTTTTAAACCGGCGTAGCGGTTCTGCCGAACTCCTGCCGTACTTCCTGCATGGCACCGCAACTCATGCTCCCTTCCGGGCACGTGCCGTTCAGGCACGGGGGACCGGCGTTTTCAAACAGCACCGCAGAAATACTGCGACACTGGTGCAACATCTGTGTCGCCATAGCGCGAATTTCCCACTGAGCGCGCCGACAGCAGCGCAGGGCAAAAAAATGATGCAATTCACGCGCATTCATACTGATGACAATCTTGGTTGCCGCCGCGTTGGGCAGAACAAAACGGGCATCTTCTGCGGGAATTCCGGCATCCAGCATTTCCGCGTAGGAAGTGTGGATGTGCTCCATCAGCTCTTCGTAGCGTGCGAGCAAGAGAGCATTATCTTTGATGCTCTGTGGCACAACCGCTTCAAAGCGCTCCCGGTGGGAGACATAGCGCTGACTCTGCTGGGAGTAGGAGGCAACCCGGTGACGCACCAGCTGATGACTGCACGCGCGGCTGATACCTTCAACCCCGAACGTACAGGTCACATGCTCGAGGACGGAAAGATGTCCCAGCCCCAGCACCTTGTGAATCAGGCGGGCCGCGGCATCCGCCTCCTGCTCCAGCAGGGCATCAATACTGCTGGCGGAGTAGCACAGACGTGCTGCCGCCGCAACCACCCTCTCGGGCTCTGGAGTATGGCTCAGGAGTTTTACCTGCATAGGACAACCGTGGAAAATTCTGACACAACCCTGGCATCTGAAGGTTCACAACACATGTAAACAACAGAATGCATCAACGAGAAACAGCCGCAAAAGCATAACAGGGCTTTTGCGGCTGAAACAACCGGGTACAACGCAGCCGATCGGCTACTTTTTTGCGTACCGCTTGCGGAAACGCTCGATACGCCCTGCAGTGTCGAGAAGTTTCTGGGTGCCGGTGTAGAACGGATGACATGCGGAGCAGATCTCCGTAGTGAATTCACCGGTTTTAGTAGAGCGGGTTTCGATGGTGTTGCCGCAGTGACATTTAATTACGACATCATCGTACTTGGGATGGATTCCTTCTTTCATATTTTTCACTCCTTGGCGCCTGGCGATGTACAGGCATATATACGGATGCAAGTTTACAGCGGCATGCTGCAATTTGTGACAATCGGGTATTATTACAAAAGCTGCCAATGTTTTACAAGAGAAAACTTACTGGTTCATGGAATCGAGAAACTCCTGGTTATCCTCGGTCTCCATGAGCTTTTCACGCAGAAACTCCATCCCATCCACAACATTCATACTGCTCAGAACGCGACGCAACAGCCACATACGCTGCAGAGTGGTGGGATCCTGGAGGAGTTCTTCACGCCGGGTGCCGGACTTGTTTACATCAATGGCCGGGAAGATGCGCTTATCCACGAGGCGGCGGTCAAGAACCAATTCCATATTGCCGGTGCCTTTGAATTCCTCAAAGATCACCTCATCCATCCGGCTGCCGGTATCGATCAGAGCGGTGGCAATAATGGTCAGGCTCCCGCCCTCTTCGACATTGCGTGCCGCACCGAAAAAGCGTTTCGGCTTGTGCAGGGCGTTGGAATCTACCCCACCAGAGAGAATTTTCCCGCTGGGAGGCACCACGGTGTTATAGGCACGCGCCAGACGGGTTATAGAATCGAGGAGAATCACCACGTCGCGCTTGTGCTCCACCAGGCGGCGCGCCTTCTGGATCACCATCTCCGCTACCTGCACATGGCGCGTGGGAGGCTCATCAAAGGTGGAAGACACCACTTCCCCGGCAACGGAGCGCTGCATATCCGTGACCTCTTCCGGGCGCTCGTCAATCAGGAGCACAATAAGGTAGGATTCAGGGTAGTTGGTGGTAATGGCGTTGGCAATATTCTGCAGGAGCACGGTTTTACCGGTACGCGGCGGGGCCACAATCAGACCGCGTTGCCCCTTGCCGATGGGGGAGACCAGATCGATGATGCGGGTGGGGAGATTGTCGCTCGTGGTTTCGAGCTTGAGCCATTCATCCGGGTGCAGAGGGGTGAGATTGTCGAACAGGGTCTTGCGCCGCGCCACCGCCGGGTCTTCCATGTTGATCTGCGCCACTTTCAGGAGGGCGAAATAGCGTTCCCCCTGCTTGGGAGGGCGGATCTGCCCGGCAATAGTATCACCGGTGCGCAGGTTGAAGCGCCGGATCTGCGACGGGGAGACATAGATATCGTCCGGTCCCGGCATATAGTTGGCGTCGGTGGCGCGTAAAAACCCGAATCCATCCGGCAGCACTTCGAGGACACCTTCACCGAAGATCGCTCCTTTCTGGTCTGCTATCGCGCACAGGATGGCAAAGATCAGATCCTGCTTGCGCATCCCCGCCACTCCTTCGATCTTCAGATCATTGGCCATGGCGATGAGGTCGGTTATTTTACGCTCTTTCAGATCCTTCAGGTGCATGGACGTACCATCACCTGTGTCTACCTTGGTTGATTTACTCTCGTTTTTTTTCATTTATCTGGTATTGCCCGGCCTCTTCACCGCCAGCAGTGCTACTGGAGCAACGAGCATCCGGGATCAGGGTAAAGGGGGTATGTAAGAATTAGCTAAAGATACAATGGGGGAATTTGGGACACGCTTTAGGCGTACGGAACGTTTTGTGCGTTCCGTGTGCCCCTTTGTCTACATGCTTTCCCGCCCCTTGTCAATGGGATATTGCCATGTATGTGCTTAAAACGTCTGCAGACACCTCGCCTTGACTACCCTTTACCTTGTCCGCCGGCTCGAAAAACCCGCTGGTTATCCGCCGGTTCGGTGGCGCACAATATTGCCCTCCACCAGATATACGACATCCTCGGCTATATGCGCCGAGAGATCCGCAATCCTCTCCAGATGGCGCGACACGGCAACCCAGAGCAAGAGCGCCTGCAGATGAGCTGGCTGCTCCAGGATGCGCTTTTTTGCAGTGTCATACGTATTGCGATGCATATTGTCGATCTCCTCGTCTGCATCAATTACAGCATTAGCCCCATCGGCATCGAATTTAACCAGAGAATCGAGACTGTTTTTAAGCATCTTCAGCACCTTTTCCATCATCACCGGATAATCGAAAGGGGCTTCGACCTTTTTTACCTCGTCAAACTGCAAGGTACGCTTGGCGATATTCACCGCCACATCCGCGATGCGCTCGAGGTCGCTGTTGATCTTGATTACCGAGATGATAAAACGCAGATCCGTCGCCACGGGCTGATGCAGGGCCAGAACTTTGAGACAGTCCTCTTCGATATCCACCTCCTTGGCGTTGATTACCAGATCCGCATCTATAACCTCGTACGCTATGACGGTATCATCGCGTTCGATGGATAGCATGGCACGTTGCACTTCACGCTCTACCCTGGCGCACTGATCCAACAGCGCACGCTTGAGTTTGTTTATCTCTTCCTGCAGATGGATTGCCATCATCTAATTCTCCCTTATTTTATCTCAGCAAACGTTTAGGCTACATCGTGCCTTATTTGCTCAGCTCCTGGCGCTCTTAATTTAACCGAAACGCCCGGTGATATAATCCTCAGTCTGCTTATTCTGAGGTTTTACAAACAGTTTACTGGTTTTGCCTAACTCCACCAGCACCCCCTCATACAGAAACGCGGTGTAGTCGGATACCCGAGCGGCTTGTTGCATATTATGAGTAACAATAATGATGGTGTATTTTTCGCGCAGGTCTTTGATCGTATCTTCCACCCTTGCGGTGGATTTAGGATCCAGGGCGGAGCAGGGCTCATCCATGAGGATCACCTCGGGGTTGACCGCAATGGCGCGCGCTATACACAGTCGCTGCATCTGCCCACCGGACAACCCCAGAGCGGATTCATGCAGACGATCTTTGACTTCGTCCCAGAGTGCCGCGCTCTTCAGGGTGTTCTCGACTGTCTCATCCAGGACATCCCTGTCGTTGATACCAGCGATACGCAGTCCATAGACCACATTTTCGTATATCGACTTCGGAAACGGATTGGACTTCTGAAACACCATCCCCACTTTGCGACGCAATTCAATAACATCCAGGTCGTCAGAGTTTACCTCGGTTCCATCCAGGCGGATACTCCCTTCCATGCGCGAGATATCCACCATATCATTCATGCGATTCAGGCAGCGCAAAAAAGTGGATTTTCCGCACCCGGAAGGGCCGATAAGCGCGGTGACCTGATGGCGGGGGAAAACCATATTCAGATCGAACAGAGCCTGGGCGTCGCCGTAGTAAAAGTTGAGGTGTTCCACCTCAATAATTGGATCACTCAGAGACGGATCATTGCGCGGGTCAACATTATGTGCTTCAGGTGCTGAATTCATATTTCCTCCACAACACACATATATTTAAAAAGTGCCAAAGGTGTATTTTTTCTTCATTTTATTGCGTAGGCGGATGGCCACTGCACTCATGATCAGGACGATCAGGACGAGCAGCAGCGTGGTCACAAACACCATGGGGCGAGCCGCCTCCACATTGGGAGATTGAAAACCCATATCGTAAATGTGAAAACCCAGATGCATGAATTTCCGATCCAAATGAAGAAACGGGAACTGGCCGTCCAGAGGCAGCGCCGGGGCGAGCTTCACCACCCCGGTAATCATCAGGGGTGCAACCTCGCCCGCTGCGCGCGCCATGGACAGAATAAGTCCGGTCATAATCCCCGGGGAGGCCATGGGAATAAGAATGCGCACCAGGGTCTGAAAACGGGTGGATCCCAGTGCCAGCGAGCCTTCACGCACTCCACCCGGGATGGCACTCAGGGCCTCCTCGGTGGTGACTATTACCACTGGCACCGTCAACAGGGCCAGGGTAAGACTCGCCCACAGCAGCCCCCCGGTACCGAAGGTCGGAGTCGGAAGGCGTTCGGGGAAAAACAGCTGGTCAATAGTGCCCCCCAAGCCGTAAATGAAGAACCCGAGACCGAAGATACCGTACACAATGGAGGGGATACCGGCGAGGTTGTTTACCGCTATCCGCACCATCCGCACCATAAGGCCGTCTCCGGCGTACTCACTCAGATAGATCGCTGCAATGACCCCGAGAGGGAACGAAAACAGGCTCATGACGAAGATAAGAAGCACCGTGCCGAATATCGCCGGGAACAGGCCTCCCTCGGTATTGGATTCGCGTGGATAAGCATAAAAAAGCTCTAACAACTTGCCTGAATACACCTTGGCACGTTCTAAGATGTTCATTTGGTTCGGCTTATATATGCGCACAATCTCTGCCAAGGGGACTTCGACGTCGCGTCCGTTAACATCTTCTAGGATAGCTGCATAACGTGCCATATCTTCCTGATGCCCGCGCTGCTCCTTGACCAGGGCCTGAAACTGCCTTTCAAGGTCTGCCATTTCGCGCACAAGCTCCTGCCGCTCTGGAGCATCCTCAGGTATCCCCTTATAGTCAAGCTTAAGAATTTTATTACGCTTATCCTCCATAGCGTAGTTGAGTTTATTTATTTTTTCACCAATACTCTCCACAGTATCTTTGATCTCCAGAGCCTCATCACGACCCTGGTGCATCGCTTGCCAGAGATCGCCTGATCTGACGGATTTATCCGGCAATTTCACCGCAGACAAAATACCGTAAAAATCTCCATATGTTTCACGTTCAACAGCAACGGCATCTTCCTGGTAATGAATACGTGCAACCTTGTCCGCATCCACCCAGCGAAAATCGAGGCCATACAGATCGCGGTTCCCCACCTTCAGCTGCATTCTGGTGCCATCGGCGTACGGTCTGGGCTCTTCTTTGAGAATATGCCCCATTAATGACTGCCCACTATTGAGTTCAAGGGTGGCAAGGCGTTTAGGCCAGAAGGCCCCCAAGCCATTGAACAAAACCACCAGTATCAGGATCAGAGCCATAAGGAGGGTAACACCGAGAGCAGCTGCGGTGATCCACACCTGCGGTTCGCCGCGATAGTAGAACTGTTTCATATTCTCATACCTCTTAAAAACGCCCGTATTTCTTGCGCAGCCGGTGACGCACCATCTCGGCGGCGGTATTCAGTACAAAGGTCATGGCGAATAGCAGCACCGCGGAGAGGAACAGTACACGATACAGGGTATCGCCCTGAGGAGCCTCGGGAATTTCTACCGCGATATTCGCCGACAGGGGTCGCATACCGTTGAAAATGCTGAAGTCCATAATCGGGGTATTGCCGGTGGCCATGAGTACAATCATGGTTTCCCCCACTGCACGCCCGAGACCGATCATGATCGCGGCAAAAATTCCGGGACTTGCCGAGGGAAGTACCACGCGCCACACTGTCTGCCAGCGGCTTGCTCCCAGGGCCATAGATGCAGCCTTGTGGCTCGCAGGGACGTTGGAGAGGGCATCTTCGGACATGGTGAAAATAATGGGAATGACCGCAAATCCCAGGGCAAAGGAGATGACGATGCTATTGCGCACATCGTAGCGCACCCCCAGTTCGTTATAGAGCCACTGTTTGAAACTGCCCCCAAAAGCGCTGGCCTCAAGCCAGGGTCCGAGCTGAAACGCCACCGCTCCGGCCAGAACCAGAATCGGCAGCAGAACCAGAAGTTCGTGTCCGCTTTCTATGTACTTGCCCCAGGCACTTCTGCGCACAGACTGCCACACGAGAAGCGTGAGGACAAAGAATAGCGGGAGGATGAGCATACTCAGCAAAAAGGCGGGGAATTTCTGCTCCAGCAGAGGGGCAAACCAGAGGGCGGCAAGAAAGCCGATAATAACTGTCGGGATTGCAGCCATTATCTCCACTGCGGGTTTGATCCGCTCACGCAGACGCCTGCTCCCGAATTGGCTGGTGTAAATCGCGCCCAGCAATGCCAGTGGCACGGAAAAAACCATGGCATAGAAGGTACCCTTCAGGGTACCGAAAATCAGCGGCGTAAGACTCATCTTGGATTCAAAGTCATCACTTGCGGATGAGGACTGCCACACCCATTCCGGTTCGGGATAGCTCTCATACCACACCTTGCCGAACAGCGATTTGAGGCTGATTTCAGGATGCGGATTGTCAAGTGTCCACAGATTCACCCTTCCACCGTCGTGGAGAGTGATAAGCCCGTCGCCACGCGGAGCCAGCGCCGCCTGTTTAACTGCAGAACGGCTGTCGAGGGTCAGGAGATGACGCTCGCTTGTGGAAAAATCGAGATTCACGCTCCCTTCAGAATCGATGCTGAGCAAAGTACGATTGCGCGGCGATGCCACCAGGGAAGCAATACTCCCCTCATGGCGCGACAGAGAATGGATCAACCGCAGGCTCTTGTGATCATCCCCGGCCTCGGTGGGAGCGGGAAACCACACACTCACCTCACCCCTGGAATCGCCCACCGCCAGAGATATACCTCCGCGCATGATCTTGAGTTCGGTAATACGCCGATGGTCATCAAATCCCTGCACTTTATCGAGTTGACGTGCTTCACCCGGTTTTTTCAGGGAATACCGCATCAGTCCCCCGGCTGCGGTTCCCAGGTACAGCGTGGTTCCGCTCCTATCCAGTTCAAGGGCGGTTAAAGAATCGGGATGGATCTCGCGCAGAAGAATGCGGTACTCTTCGACACTCTCTTCTCCAAAAAGATTTTTTTCCCGCACCTGTTGCTCTATCTCAATTTCCTGGTTGGTGAACAGGCGCACCAGGGTGGTGCGTTCATCTGTATGCGCCAGAGCGATATCCTCCACGCCGCGCCGGGCCGGAGCATACTCTGCGACGCGGCGGTGAGATACGGTACTGTAACGCTGCCCTTGCTCATCATACTTCTGGGTAAATTCGAACAGTTCCAGAGTAACCGCCCCGGAGCCCCACTGCAGCGCATACAGACGTCTGCCTGAAGACGTGCTGACCATTTTAACCGCTCTGACTTCTGAAGCGGCCGCATCAGATACACGCACCTTTTTTTGTACCGCACCACCGGCATCGGCATCCATAAAGGTGAATACCCCATCACGATCAATGAGGTAAACCCGGGCCAGGTACTCATCCACCCCCACGGCGAGCACTTCTTCCTCGTCCGTTCCGGCGGGCAGATCTATGTGCTGCTTCAGCTCGGCCTGAGCAGGATAAAACAGGGGCAGAGCTTCCTTGCCGATCAGCACAAGAATCAGGATCACACTGGCGATAACCAGCACACCACCACTGCGAATGGCCATAGCGGCAAGGCGGTCGTGCAGCTTTATTTTGCGCAGTATCTTTTTATCCATAGTTCAATATCATCCCGAAAATATCTGACTTTACATGGGGGGATAGCACTTGAGGCCTCAGCGTAAAAGAAGGGTAACGCTCTTGT
>JBNGCY010000016.1:13861-34800 GCA_049975505.1 Desulfuromonadaceae bacterium
TAGCCGATACCACCTTTATCTTCTGTTACCGACTGCACCACAGAAGCGGAACCAGGCTGCTCTTTCACGGTGTCTTTATAATCGCCCTTGAACAGTGCATGCTTTTTAAAGTAACCGTAGGTACCGGAAGCGGAGTTACGCCCATATATACTGATGGGCATCATGGCATATTCGCCCTTCAGACCCAGCTGCCCCCATACTGTAATATCTTCTGGTGCGCCACCCTTGCGGTTTTTAGAGAAGATAGCGTCAAGCTGCTGCAGCGACAGGGCGTCGATAGGATTATCCTTGTTGAGAAACACCCCCAGGGAGTCCAGCGCAACCCCGATAGCGGTAGGCTTGAAGCCGTAGCGTTCTTCAAATTTCTCGATTTCGCTGTCTTTCATTTTGCGCGACATGGGACCAAGCTGTGCGGTTCCCTGAATCAGGGCTGGAGGAGCCGTACTGGAGCCCTTGCCTTCGACCTGGATGTTCACATTCGGATATTTAGCGCGAAACTCCTCGGCCCAGTAGGTCATCAGATTGTTAAGGGTATCGGATCCCACGCTGTTAAGGTTGCCGCTAACACCGCCCACTATAACGTAGTCTTTCAGGTTCTCGTCCACCTTGATATTTGCCGCCTGAAGTGGAAGCGCCATTACCGCGCCCAGCACCAGAGTCATAACCCCGGTCACTACCATGGTTGTCCATTTTTTACTGAGTTGCATAAGTGTCTCCTTTTAGTTGTTTTCTCCGTTACTTTCCATCTGTAAGCGGAAAATGCTCCGCATCTTCGTGCGGACAAATATGCTCCTGCCGTGTTAGCACTGTGTTAAGTCCGGGTAAGGAGGTGACTAAAAATTTCAACCTTTATGCTTGATGTAAAGGTATCCGCAGGGTAAAGGTGCTGCCCTGCCCAGGGATACTCGTTACATCCACATGCCCTTTATGGATCTGGACAATATGCTTGACAATCGCCAGCCCCAGACCACTGCCTCCGCATTTGCGGCTCCGCGCTTTATCCACACGGTAGAAACGTTCAAACAGACGTGGCAGATGCTCTTTGTCAATACCACAGCCGGTGTCGCTGACTGCAATAACCGCGAACTCATCCTCCGTGTAACAATTGATGGAGACTTCTCCGCCCGGCCGACTGTACTTAATGGCGTTATCCACCAGATTGGTAAGGGCCTGCTCCAGGAGTGGAGCGTTCATAGGAGCACGCAAATCCTCAGAACAGGTATTTTTCACGCTGATGCCTGACTGTCCCGCAAGCATGGAACAGCTGCTGATCACTTCATTAACAACCGGGGCAATATATTCCGGCTCCAGTTCAAAGCGTTTTTGCCCCTCGCTCTGCTCGATGCGCGAGAGACTCATGAGATCCTCGATAATCACATTGAGGCGTTCCACCTGGCGCTCCACAATGTTAAGGAAACGTTCAGCTTCCACCCTGTCATCGAGAGCTCCATCGATCAGGGTTTCAATAAACCCTTTGATGGCAGTGATCGGGGTTTTGAGCTCATGCGAAACATTGGCGACAAAATCCTGGCGCATCCGCTCCAGGCGTCGCAGGCGGGTCATGTCGTTGAACACAATCAATACCCCGATTGTGGCTCCTTCCTGATCCAGCAGGGGCGTCCCATGTACCTGCAGGCTCATCTCTTTGCCGCCGCTGAACATCACAATGTCATTTTCCAGCACGGTATTGCTTTCAAGGGCAGTGCGGATAAACTGCAGGAGCTCGGCGCGACGCACCACCTCCTGGACGCTACGCCCCTGCGCTTCCTCTATATCCGCCTCGAACAACCGGGCCGCTGCCGGATTGATACGCAGGATATTTTCATCCACATCCACGGCCAGCACCCCTTCAACCATGCTGGCGAGCACGGCATCCTGTTCGGAACGCTGCTTGTCGATGGTGCGAATGCGCTCATTGAGCTGATGCGCCATTTTATTCAGTGTGCGACTCAGATCGCAGATTTCGCTTGAGCCTCTCACATGTAAACGGCGCTGGAGATTGCCGTTGGCATAACGCTGGGCCTCAAGACGAATCTCTTCTATGGGGCGGGTTATGCGCCGCGACACGGCCAGACACAAAAGCGCCACCAGAAGCAAAACCCCGATCCCCCCACTGACAAGACGCTGCCCCACAGCGGCAATCCGCTCTTCCACGCGATCCATGGCAATGGCGGTGCGCACCACTCCGAGGATCTCACCGGATTCACCCTCAACCGGGAGTGCCAGGTAGAGCATGTTTTTCCCCAGGGTGCGGCTGTAACGCTGGCTTACTCCCTCTTCGCCCTGCAGGGCCTTTTCCATCTCCGGACGCAGAGCGTGATTCTCCATCCGTGCCGGATCTTCATGGCTGTCACCTACAACGGTGCCATCCGGGGTTATAATAGTGACCCTGGTATCGGTACGTTCTCCTGCACGGGTAGTCAGCTGTTTAATCGCGGCTAGATCACCCTGCTGCAGATCCGATTCCACCTGCAACATCAGCAGCGCGGCGCGCGCCTGCAGGGATTCAAGATAGTCGGCATGCTGATAACTTTTCAGCACACTCATAAAATACCAGCCGGCGATTATCACCACTGCCAGCGTGATGGTAAAAAACGCCGGATATATCTGCCACATCAGGGTGCGTGGCCTTTTCCCTGCCTTCATCCCGTATCCCCTTTTTTATTCGCTCTGATCACTGAAGCGGTAACCAACGCCACGCACGGTTTCTATGTATTTGCCGTATTCGCCCAGCTTGCGCCGCAGCCCGACAATCTGCACATCCACTGCCCGATCGGTAACAAAGTAGTCATCTCCACGCACCGAATTAACAATCTGATAACGGGTAAACACCCAACCGGGGCGGGATGCAAGCAAGTACAATACACGGAATTCGGTATAGGTGAGGTCTTTACGCTCACCTTTCACCAGCACTTCGTTGCGGCCGGGATGAATCAGCATATCGTGGAGTTCGAGCACCTGCTCACCTTCGGGAGCAGCAGAAGCCTGCTCGCTGCGGCGCAGAACCGCCTTGATCCGCGCAAGCAGAACTCTGGGACTGAAGGGCTTGGTCACATAGTCCACCGCACCGAGTTCGAGCCCGGTGACAATATCTGCCTCTTCACCTTTTGCAGTCAGCATTATCACCGCGATATGGCGCGTATTGTCACGCTGTTTGAGCTCACGACACACCTGCAATCCGTCTATTCCGGGGAGCATAAGGTCGAGTATCACTAAATCCGGCTGGTGCTCACACGCAAGTTTCACCCCCTGCTCACCGCTGGTCGCGGTCAACACCTTATAGCCTTCACGGGTCAGGTTGTAGTGAATCAGAGCGAGGATATCTTCTTCATCTTCAACAATGAGTATGCTCTTTTTCTCACTCATATGAGCAAATCCTCCAATAATCATGGGCATACCGAGATTAACCATTTTACTGTTAGGTTTATGTTAGAAGCGCATGAGGAGCACATGAGGTCAAAATGCACCCGCCAGCGCAGTGATACAAAACAAAGGCCCTTACATGTCGGGGGTGAATTCCACGGCAAGCAGGGTGACATCATCTCTGAATGCAGCCCCGGCTCCGAAGCGATTCGCCGCATTGACAAGGCTGTGACATTGCTGTTTCAGATCCTGGTTGCGGTGCGCTATGAGACTGCGCTGAACCCGCGCATGCCCGAACTGCTCGCCGGATGGGTTTTCGTGCTCGAACAGGCCGTCGGTGAACAGAAACAGACGATCCCCCGGATTGAGACGGGCATGCTGCTCCTCAAAGGGAACCAGGCCCCCCAGACCAATGAGGGTCCCTTCCGCGTCCAGGCTGTCGAAGTGTTCTCCATGTCGCTGGATCAGTGGTGGCGGGTGGGCACCGTTGGCATAACGGATCTCGCCGGTAAGGGGGTTGAGCAGCAGATAGCTGATAGTGAAAAATGCATCAAAGCGTTCAAAGGGATATTCGCGATCCAGGTGGGTCAGAACTTCGTGCGGGGCGCTGATGCGATAGTATGGAGGGTCATCGTGGGGTTGTTTGACAATCTGACCGGTATGGGGCGAGAGCGCCTGGTACACTGCCACGGTTACCATGGCGGCCGGAACTCCATGCCCGCTCACGTCAAGCATGTAGATGCACAGGGTATCCTCATCGAGACGCAGAACATTGAAAATATCCCCGCCCACATTCTGACACGGGCTGAAACAATGGGCAAAGTTGACCCCCGTGAGCTCAGGGAAGGTATCCGGCATGAGACTTTGCTGGATATGCGCTGCAGAACGCAGTCCCTCTTCCTGTTCCAGTTTACGCGCCAGAAGCTGACCCTGGCTTATCTCAAGCTTGCGTATCGTCTCGTTCAGCTGCAACAGGGCCTTGAGGTATTCTCGCACCAGGGCCGGACTGCTGATATCGGGAAGATAGTGTTCGCACCAGGGAGGAATCTGAACCCCGGCTGCGCCGGAACGGGCAAACAGGACACAGCGAATCCCGCTTAACTCACACCCCAGGGCAAAATCCTCCCATTCGCCTGCTCCGCCCCCTACCAGCACATCCTCGGCCAGAACCAGGTCCGGCATATCCCGCAGGAAGGCATCCGCACGCCGGGGCGAACTCCCGAACCAGACCTCAAAGCACATCTGCAACTCCTGCTGCAGAATATACGCCGTGGCTTCATCGCTACAAACCAGAAGTACTTTGGGTTTCAAATTCCCTCCGTCAGAACAATTTTATAATCAACCTTCTTTTTTGCCCCCGGGAGGATGAAGGCTCGTAAAGAGTGCCGACATATCCCGGTCTTCCAATCCGTACTGATAAGCGCGCTTATAGAGTTCGTTGGCTGCGGCGCATACCGGCATGGGCACGCGATGCGCATCCCCTAGCTGCAGAGCGAGGCGCAGATCCTTCTGCTGGTGCTTAAGAGGAAACTGCGCTGCAGTGTCATTTGCGATAATTTTCTCCCCTTTGGCCGCAAACATGGGGGCGGCCAGGGCTCCGGCTCCAATAATAGCGAGAAAATCACGTTTATCCAGTCCCGCCTCTTCTATCAGGGTAAGAACTTCGCAAAACGATGCCATCATACTCCCCATGAGCTGATTGACCCCGAGTTTCATACTTGCCGCGGCACCCACTTCGCCCAGATACATATGCTTCTTCCCCATGATGTCAAAGGCATCCTTAAGATCGGTATACAGCTGTTCATCTCCGCCACACATGATGATAAGCTCTCCGCCCTCGGCCTGAGGTACGGATCCGGATACCGGAGCCTCGAGAAAGAGCGCCCCGCGCGCCTGGATGGAAATCCCGATTTTACTTGAGGTCTCCGGGTCGATGGTGGACATCTCCACATACGCCTTCCCCGGCCCTACCGCCTGGATCACTCCCGAGGGAGCAAAGCACACTGCCAGCGCCGCCTGCGGATCGGCAAGCATGGAAAAGGTAACCTCAGCGGCACTTACCACCTCCAGAGGTGTCTCAACATATGTTGCCCCAAGCTTTTCCAGGGGAGCACACTTCTCTCTCGTGCGGTTCCATACCGTAAGCTGATGCCCCGCCTTGAGCAGATTGGTCGCCATGGGCAAGCCCATGAGCCCTGCGCCGATAAAACCGTAATGTGCCATGAAGTCTCCTTGTGGTTGTGTAACTAATCAGAACCTACTACTGCCATGGGCTTGTGGTACCTATGGAAAGGGCGTCTGTCGCCATGGACGGCGCAAAGTGTCCCTTGGAATGGGTACCACAAGGTCTTGCCGAATAGTTACCATCGCTGTAACTATTCACCTCAATTTTATATAGCCCCAGGTGCTAGAGCCATGGTTCCCGGTGGAAGGGTGTCTGGCTCAGGATAGAGCCAGTCAAGCCTCAGGACGAGTTTATGCGTCCCTGGAACCGGGAATTATGGCTTTTCATCTCCATGTGGGAATAGTTACCCATCGCTTTTGATTTACATGCTGTCTTATTGTGAAAACCGGAAGGGAAAGGGTAACTACAGCCCCAGTTCCTCCTTCTCCAGCGCCTGAAGTCTGTCGCGCAATTCAGCCGCCGCCTCAAAATTGAGATCCGCCGCCGCCTTGAGCATCTGTTTGCGCACTTTTTCAATCTCGCGCCGCAGCTCCGCAGGGCTATGCCACTCCTGCACCGTTTCCGCAACTTCGAGCAACTCTTCACCTTCAGTGTGGATATCCTCAAGGAGAGAGCGCATCGACTTGATGATCCCCTTCGGGGTGATGCCGTGCTCGCGATTGAATTCCAGCTGCTGCTGCCGACGCCGCTCGGTTTCATCAATACACGCCTGCATCGATCGGGTAATCCGATCCGCATACATGATCACGCGCCCATCCACATTGCGCGCTGCGCGCCCGCAGGTCTGAATCAGGGAGCGCTCACTGCGCAGGAACCCCTCCTTGTCCGCATCAAGGATCGCCACCAGCGCCACCTCGGGAATATCCAGACCTTCACGCAGAAGATTGATCCCCACGAGGACATCGAACTCGCCCCGGCGCAGCCCACGGATGATCTCGACGCGCTCCACCGTATCGATATCCGAATGCAGATAACGCACCCGCACCCCGGCATCGTTCAGATACGAGGTGAGATCTTCCGCCATCCGCTTTGTCATCGTGGTTACCAGGACACGCCACTTTTTCTCTACCGTGGCATGGATCTGCTCCAACAGGTCATCCACCTGCTCCTGCGCTGGACGCACCTCGATGGGGGGATCAACCAGACCGGTGGGACGCACTATCTGCTCCACCACCACGCCGCCGGCCTTCTTCAACTCGTATTTCGCCGGAGTGGCGGAAACATAGATGGTCTGGAGACGTTTACCCTCAAACTCGCTGAACTTCATGGGACGGTTGTCCAGCGCTGACGGGAGGCGGAACCCGTGCGCCACCAGGGTTTCCTTGCGTGACCGATCCCCGCGGTACATCGCCCCCACCTGAGAAACGCTCACGTGGCTTTCATCGATGAACATCAGCGCATCATCGGGGAAGTAGTCAAACAGGGTCGCGGGCGCATCTCCCGGTTTTCTGCCGTCGAGATAGCGCGAATAGTTCTCGATCCCCTGGCAGTACCCCATCTCCTCCATCACCTCGATATCGAACATGGTGCGCTGTTCGATACGCTGGGCTTCGATGAGCTGATTGTTGGCGCGAAAGTAGGCGATGCGTTCCTGCAGTTCATCCTGAATCTCTTTAATCGCCCGCTCCAGGGTGGGGCGGGTTGCAACATAGTGACTGGCGGGGAATATACTTGTTCGCGGCAGGGAGTCAATAACCTTACCCGTGAGGGGGTCTATCTCCTTGATAGTCTCGATCTCATCGCCGAAAAACTCGATGCGCAGGGCCAGATCCTCTTCATATGCAGGGAATATCTCCACACTGTCACCGCGAACCCGGAAGGTGCCGCGGTGGAAATCGACATCGTTGCGTTCGTACTGAATCTCCACCAGTTTCTGGAGCAGATCGTTGCGCTCCATGGTGTTGCCCACTTCGAGCCCCACAAGCATGCCGTAATACGCCTCCGGAGAACCCAGGCCGTAGATACAGGATACCGAAGCCACTATCAGGACATCGCGGCGGGTCAGGAGGCTGCGGGTCGCGCTGTGGCGCAGTTTGTCGATCTCCTCGTTGATGGAGGAGTCCTTTTCGATAAAGGTATCGCTGCTCGGCACATACGCCTCGGGCTGGTAGTAGTCGTAGTAGGAGACAAAGTACTCCACCGCATTATCCGGAAACAGCTCGCGGAACTCGCCATAGAGCTGTGCCGCGAGGGTCTTGTTATGCGCCAGCACCAGGGTGGGGCGCTGCACCTGTTCCACCACATTGGCCATGGTGAAGGTCTTGCCGCTGCCGGTAACCCCGAGAAGCACCTGATCGGAGACACCCTCTCTGAGGCCGGCAGTCAACTCGACGATAGCCTGGGGCTGATCCCCGGCGGGGGCATAATTACTCTGGAGTACAAATCTGGCCATACAAACCTGTATAAAATGAAATATGAAATAAACTTATAAGTTTTACAAAATGCCGGTATATCCACAAACTTGCAACCCCGGCGTGTTTCGCGCTTTATTCTGAGCCCACGGGCATTAACTCTTCCGGTTTCAGTGCCTGTAACGCTGCGGGGTCTATACGTTCAATCCGGCTGCGTCCGAATCTGAACAGAACAACATCGCGCAGCGCCTCGCCATGGGAATCGAAACCGCGCAATCCACTCACTGCACCGGTGTAGTTTACATTCTCGAGTCCGGCGCGTACCTGATCAGGCCTGGTCAGATTGCGGTTCCGGAGCAGATCAATAAGAACTGCGGCGGCGTCATACCCCTGAGCGGCAAGGATTGTCGGCATTTCGGCGTAGCGTTCCCGATAGCGCTCGACAAAGGTCTGCACAAAGATATCACTCGAATCTGGATCGAAACCATCACTGAATACCGCGCCGCGCACATAGGGGCCGGCCTGGCGAAGCAGATCCTCTGAGTTCCAGCCGTTGATCCCCAGAAGCTGAACGTCCTCTATATCTGCAAATGCCAGCTGAGGCGCCAGCAGAGCTATGGTATCGGCAAAATCGGGAATAAAGAGGGCATCAAATTCAGGCTCCGGTTCAGGCTGCTCTGCCTGCGCGCTCTCTGCATTTTCCTCAGCATGATCTTCTTCCTCTTCAGGGGGAGACATGGGTTCGAGGGCTGCACGAAAATCGGTGCTCTGCGGCGGGTAATGCCTATGATACTCCACCTCGGCGTTCTCGCGCTTCAGCGCGGCGCGGAACAGGCGGGCAAAATCGTCCCCCAACTTGTTTTCCGGCTGGAGCAGCGCAAAACGCTCCAGGTTGAGAACATTTACGGCATAATCCACCAGCGCTTCAACCTGTTGTGCGGAAGTGAGACTGTAACGAAAGACATATTCTCCGCGCTGCGGCAGCCCCTCCCAGTGAGAGAGGAGAATTATCGGCACCCTGGCCTCCTGCGCCATTTCAGCCGCCCTGATTGCCGTTTCTCCCATCATCGGACCCAGAACCGCCATCACGCGCTCTGTGTCCAGAAGTTCACGCATTACCGCTTCAGTGCATGCTACATCCGCACAACTGTCGCGCACGATAAATTCGATATCGCTGTGTTCCTGAGACTCAAACGCAAGTTCGATTCCCTGCTTTACCATGCGGCCAAAGGGAGCGTAACGTCCGCTCAAAGGCAGAACCACCCCCAGGGCACGCCTGTACCAGGGGTGCCCCACTGCCTGGTCAAGCCAGGCCACTGCGCGTTCACGCATCCATGCATGGGACGCACTGCGGGCAAGTCTTTCTGCTTCGTCCCTGATTCCGGCGTTCGCGTCAATCTTCTCCGGCTCATGCTGTTCGATCCGGTACAACCGGACCAGATCGCCCACAGGGGTATCCTTGAACATAAATGCGCTTTCCTCACGCTGCGGATCATCCATGCGTTTCAAGGCCTCAAGCGCGGTTTTGCACACCTGCTCAATGTCCCTATCCGGGAGTTCATCCATCTGGAGAATCTCATCGCAGTAGATCAGGGTCTGGGTCAACTCCCCGCTCTCAAGAGCGCTGCGTGCCTGCAGATGCATATACTCTGCCCGCTGCTCCATACCGATGGACCCTACAGAGATCCGGGTCAACAGCTGTTCAGCCTCGCTATGATCTCCGGTATCCATATACGCCCGCGCGAGCATGAGGGTAAGATCGTTCGGTCTGTGTTCTTCAGGAATGCGTTCCGCATACAGGCGCGCCTGCTCCAGGCGTCCCTCATCGATAAAAATACGACTGAGACGGGCATAGGCCGTGGGAGCCTGCTTCGCATCCGGGTGTTCGAGTACATACTGACGCAAAAGCGACAGTGCCCTCCCGGTAGTGCCTCTACGTTCGAATTCCTCCGCCTGCACGAGAACATCCGGGGCTGAGTTCACCTCCCGGGCCCGGGTTATCTCAGTGCTGCCCAGAACCAGAACACAAACAACAAGAAGGCCCAATGTCTTCCATATCGGCATAAGGCTGAATCTCCGCTTGAAAGTAAAACAGCTGCATCCATGAAAATCAGATGCAGCTGCATATTAGCACAAAGGTCGGAGCATGCACCATAAAGGGATGCTCCGGAAAAGGGTTATGTGAGGCAAGTCAATCAAAAAGTTCCTTTACCTTATCGAAAAAGCCCTTGCCCATAGGATGCACATCATCCCCTGACTCGCGCGCAAACTCTTCGAGCAGTTCCTTCTGACGCGAAGTGAGTTTTGTCGGGGTTTCAACCCGAACCACTACGAGTTGATCCCCGCGCCGGCGTCCATGGACATCGGGAATTCCCTTGCCGCTGAGTTTCATCACCTTCCCTGACTGGATTCCGTCGGGTATCTTCATCTTAACCCGACCATCCAGCGTAGGCACTTCTATCTCACATCCAAGTGCCGCCTGGGTAAAGGAAATGGGGATCTCACACACGACATTGCGCCCTTCACGCCTGAAAATCGGATGCTCCTCCACGGAGATGACCACATACAGATCACCGGGACGCCCACCATTGAGTCCGCTTTCACCTTCTCCGGCAAGTTTCAGGGCGGTACCGTCCTCCACCCCGGCGGGAACCTTGAGGGTCATCTTGTGCTTGACCTTCACACGCCCACTGCCGTTGCAATCCGGACAGGGATCGTCTATCCGGGCTCCGGCACCGTTACAGTCGGGGCACGGACGGGTAAGCTGAAAAAATCCCTGCTGCATGCGCACCTGTCCGGCACCACCGCAAGTCGGGCAGGTAGTCGGACTCTTACCGGGGCGCACTCCGCTCCCGCCACAGGTTTCGCATGCGCTGTGGCGCGGGATCTTAATCTCTTTTTCGGTCCCGAAAGCAGCTTCCTCGAAGGAAACACTGAGATTGTAGCGCAGATCGTCACCACGATGCCCCCGACTGCCACGCCGGCCACCCCCCCCGGAACCGAAGATATCCCCGAAGATATCCCCGAAGATGTCCTCGAACGGACTGCCGCGGAACCCTCCGGAAGAGAACCCCCCTGCACCATTGCCGTCAACTCCGGCATGCCCGAACTGGTCATAGGCCGCACGTTTCTGCCTGTCCGCCAGAACACTGTAGGCCTCTGACAGCTCTTTGAAACGTGCTTCAGCTTCCTTATCTCCGGGGTTTTTGTCCGGATGGTATTTTACCGCCAGACGCCGATACGCCTTCTTTATTTCAGCTTCACTGGCGTTTTTGTGGACTTCAAGAACTTCGTAGTAATCCTGTTTTGCCAAAATGATATCCCCACGTATACATGCTGCCGCAGGCAGACAATAAATTATCCGGCAGCGAGAACCTGCGTACCCGCTGCCGGACAGTATATCTCAAGCCGAAATGGACTACTTCTTCTCGTCGTCGACATCCTCGTATTCGGCATCGACAACGTCTTCATCTCCTTCGGCTTTAGTCTGCTGCTCAGCCCCGGCTTCCGCTTCACCTTCCTGCTGAGCCTGGGCATACATGGCTTCTGCAAGTTTGTGGGATGCCTGCGAAAGGGCTTCGACCGCCTTGTTGATCGCCTCCACATCGTCGCCTTCCATCGCCTTTTTAACATCTTCAAGAGCGGCTTCGATGTTGCTCTTGGTTTCGGCGTCGATCTTGTCCTCATTGTCCTTGAGAGACTTCTCGGTGGTATAGACCAGGCTATCGGCCTGATTCTTGGCTTCGATGAGCTCGCGCCGTTTCTTGTCTTCGCTCTCATGCATTTCGGCATCCTTCACCATGCGCTCGATCTCCTCTTCGCTGAGGCCGGAAGAGGCGGTAATGCGGATCGACTGTTCCTTGCCGGTGCCCATATCCTTGGCGGATACATTCAGGATACCGTTGGCATCGATATCGAAGGTAACCTCGATCTGAGGCACTCCGCGCGGCGCGGGCGGGATATCCGCCAGATCAAAGCGGCCGATGGTCTTGTTATCCGCTGCCATCTCGCGCTCGCCCTGAAGAACATGCACCGAAACCGCAGGCTGATTATCGGCCGCAGTGGAGAAAATCTGACTCTTCTTGCACGGCACAGTGGTGTTTTTCTCAATCAGCTTGGTCATCACGCCGCCGAGAGTCTCAATCCCGAGGGAGAGCGGGGTGACATCAAGGAGAAGTACGTCCTTAACATCCCCTTTAAGCACGCCACCCTGAATCGCGGCCCCGATAGAGACAACCTCATCCGGGTTAACCCCTTTATTGGGCGCTTTGCCGAAGATCTTCTGCACACGCTCCTGCACCGCGGGCATGCGGGTCATACCCCCGACCAGGATAATCTCGTTGATATCGGAAGCAGACAATCCTGCATCCTTGAGCGCGGTACGGCAGGGCCCTTCGAGCTTATCGAGCAGATCTGAACAGATGCTCTCGAGCTTGGAGCGGGTCAGTTTGATGTTCATGTGCTTGGGGCCGGACTGATCCGCAGTAATGAAGGGCAGATTGATTTCGGTCTCAACCGAAGATGAAAGCTCGCACTTTGCCTTCTCACACGCCTCTTTAAGACGCTGGAGTGCCATTTTATCCTGGCGCAGATCAATACCCTGATCCTTTTTGAATTCATTGGCTACGTAGTCGATGACACGTTGGTCGAAGTCCTCACCACCGAGGAAAGTATCTCCGTTGGTGGACTTGACCTCAAAAACTCCATCGCCGAGTTCAAGGATCGAAACATCAAAGGTACCACCACCAAGGTCGAATACCGCGATCTTTTCATCATCCTTTTTGTCCAGACCGTAAGCGAGTGCGGCGGCGGTAGGCTCGTTGATGATGCGCAGTACCTCAAGACCGGCAATCTTGCCCGCATCTTTGGTGGCCTGACGCTGGGAGTCGTTGAAGTATGCAGGCACGGTGATAACCGCCTCGGTCACTTCTTCCCCCAGATAGTCTTCTGCCGTCTGCTTCATCTTCTGGAGTACCATGGCGGAAATTTCCGGAGGACTGTACTGCTTGCCGCGCACTTCTACCCAGGCGTCACCGTTTTCCGCCTTGATGATCTTGAACGGGCTGATCTCAATATCCTTTTTTACCGCTTCGGAATCAAACTTCCGCCCGATAAGACGCTTGATGGCGAACAGGGTGTTCTCCGGATTGGTTACCGCCTGACGTTTGGCCTGCTGCCCCACAAGACGCTCACCGCTTTCAGAAAAAGCCACCATGGAGGGTGTGGTGCGGGAGCCTTCCGCATTGGCGATAACGGTGGGCTCTCCACCATCCATAACGGATACGCATGAATTGGTGGTACCCAGGTCAACACCTATTACTTTACCCATAACTGATCTCCTTTGTATTGGAATATTTAACAACGCGTTAAGCCTTTAGTGTCGCTCAGCGTTTGTCTTCAAAGCTAAGTTAAAACCGTTTTCTCACATATCAAGGGGCGGATATGAATTATTCTGATTTTTTCCCCTCGCCTTCGGCGCTACTGCTCTTTTTGGACACCATCACCATGGATGGACGCAGGAGACGCTCGTTAAGCATGTACCCCTTCTGCATCTCTTCCACCACTGTGTTGGGGGGGCAGTCGTCACGCTCCATCTGCCCCATGGCTTCATGACATGCGGAGTCAAAGGGCTGATCCAGCGCATCTATAGGGCAGACATTGTATTTTTCCAGAACTTTATGCAGTTGGCGCTGAGTCATTTCCACTCCGTCAAGCAAACCGGAGCCTTTGTCCTCATGCTCACGTGCATGGGAGATGGCGCGGTCAAGGTTGTCAACCACGGGGAGAATCTCTTTCAGAATCCCTTCGTTGGCAAACTTGGCCATCTCCTCCTTTTCGCGCTGCATACGCCGCCGGTAGTTCTCCATATCCGCACGGGCACGCAAAAACTGATCCTTCATCTGCGCCAGTTCATCCCGACACGCCTGGAGTTCTTTTGCCGGAACCATCTCCTCTTTCTCTGCCGGATTATCCTGCGGCACCGAAACATTCTCTTCTGCACCAGTTTCTACTTCTTCAGCTTCCTGTGCCTGTTTTTTCTTCTCTTCTGTCACGGTTAAACCTCTCTATTCACCAAGTAATATATAACCATCCACCATTTGCTATCGGTAGGGACAGTTACAGTTATTCAAGTTCTCTTTTAAGCATCCGGCTGATCAGTCTGGCGGTATAGTCCACTACGGGTATCACCTGTGAATAAAACATGCGACTCGGTCCGATAACTCCGATAGAACCGAGGGCCTCTTCTCCATTGGTATAACGCGCAGAAATCAAACTGCAACCGCGAAAATCCTGATAACTGGTCTGCCCGCCTATATATACCTGCACTCCACTGGATGCCTGACTCATATCCAACAGCTCAATCAGAAGCTTTTTCTTCTCAAAAGCTCTGAACAGGCGCTTCATCGCTTCCGGATCGGCAAAATCCGGGTAGTCGAGCATGTTGGCCGCCCCTTCGATGATGATGTCATCATCCATATCGGAGCCGAACACCTCATCCGAGAGGGTAAGCGCCTGCTGCATGAGACGATCATATCTGACCCGCTCCTCCTGCATTTTCTCCACTATCACCTTGCGGACCTGACGGATAGTCATGCCATGCAGGGATTGATTGAGGTAGTTGGCCGCCTGCTGCAACTCATCCGCACTCGGCAGCCCCTCTTCCACCTTGATGATTTTGTTCTGCACCGCCCCGGTGGCGGAGACAAAAATAGCCAGAATCCGGTTCTGTGAGAGCGGAACAAATTCTATATGCCGAAAACGTGAGGCGGAAAAACGCGGCACGAGTACCACGCCCGTATAGCAGGACATATCCGAAAGAAGATTCCCCACCCGCCTGAGCAGGGCTTCGATATGCAGATCCACCGTATTGCAATGGGATTCGATATTGCGCCGCTGCCTGGGTAAAAGATCACTGACCTGCAGCATGGTATCGACGTAAAAGCGGTAGCCTTTATCGGTCGGGACGCGTCCGGCAGAGGTGTGAGGCGAGGCGATAAACCCCATTTCCTCAAGATCCGCCATGACGTTGCGCACCGTTGCCGGCGACATATTCTCTTTATGCTGCTTGGCAATAGTACGTGAGCCAATGGGCTCACCGGAGGCAATGTGCCCTTCGATGATCGCCTCAAGTATGCTCAAACTGCGCTGATTCAATTCCATAATTCCTCACCACTGTGCAACCGCTCCTGCCCCGGAATGGAGCGAGCCCGTTTACACTTAATGCGTCACGCATCCCTGTTAGCACTCATCGGGCGCGAGTGCTAACAGGGGTGAAGATAACAACGCCCCTACCCTTTGTCAAGACAGGGAACACAGCACACGCCCTGGGATCTAAATCAAAAATTGCTGCACAAGGTGGTTGTAAAGAAGCCACTCACGCACCGGGAAATACCAGCGCCCGGAGGCATGCTTCAAAGCGCGGCCACAGGCTTGAATGGCCGGAGCATAAACTTCAGCGAATTCAGCTCCGAAGCATACCCGGAATTCATCCTCATCCACTCCGTTTGCGGTGCGCAGACGCAGGTATACCCACTCTGACATCGCTGATTCCAGGTCAAAACACTCCACCACTTCGCGCGGATCCCGTCCGTTCTCAACAGAGGATATGTAGGCCTCCGCATTCGGCTCGCAGGCACTGCGCACCCCCCAGCTGGCATTATTGAATGCATGCGCTCCGGCACCGCAGGCATGGCAATCCTGACGCTGCCAATAGGCAAGGTTGTGCCGGCAGGCATAGCCGGCCCTGGCATAGTTGGAAATTTCATAGTGCTGATAGCCGAGGGAATCCAGCGTCTGGTGCCAGGCCATAAACTGATAACAGAACTCATCCTCATCTGCTTCACGCAGATCTCCCGCTGCAGCGGATACAGCAAAAGGGGTTTCCTGCTCCAGGGTCAGCCCATAAACCGAGACATGCTCCGGATGCAGACATGCCAGAGTCTCCATGTCCGCTTCCATCCAGGAGCGCCGTTGGGTTACATCCTGTGTCAATGGCAGCGCAAACATCATATCAATATTGATGTTGGCAAATCCCGCTTCGCGCGCATGCCTGACACATTCTCGCGCTGCGCTGCCACTGTGGCGGCGCCCTAGAAGCTGCAGAGCCTGCTCCTGAAACGACTGCACCCCGATGGAAATCCGGTTTATTCCCAGGGCGCGAATCGCTTCGAGCCATGCCGGGGAAGTTGTCGCCGGATTGACCTCGATGCTGAACTCCAGATCCGGATCGGGCGCTATCACCTCGTCAAGCGCGGTAACTATATTTTCTATTTGCGCCGCATCCAAAAGCGAGGGAGTACCACCCCCGATAAACACACTGTGTATTGCTGTTTCTGGAGGTATCGCTCTGCGGATATCCATACATAGCGCGTCCACATAGAGATCCGGCACCCGGGATTGCCCCAGAGGCAGGGAGTAAAAATCGCAGTAGGGACATTTAGCCATGCAGTAAGGAATATGGATATACACACACGCCATGGATGATGCTTTCGCAAAAAGTATCAAATTAGATGGATAAGCTAAAAGCGCCAAACGCACTGCGCCGGAGTGCAGTTCATTCACACTCCGGCGCAGACGCAATAAAACCAGATTCAGGAGACAAATATTTTTCGCCCCCTGCTAATCCATAGGTTCAATCAGCATCAGTGGAAATACTTGGCGTTGATCAGCATATGTACTGCAATGCTGACAGCATACCCCAGGGCAATGATCGGGGTAAACACCAGATGGCGCCCGAAGGTGTAGATGCCGCGCGCGGTTCCCATCAGGGCAACCCCAGCAGCGGAGCCGATGGAGAGCATGCTCCCCCCCACCCCGGCGGTCAGGGTCACCAGGAGCCAGTGTCCATGCGACATATGCGGTTCCATGCTCAGGACTGCAAACATCACCGGGATATTATCCACAATCGCGGAAAGGACACCTACGAGGACGTTGGCGTTGAACACGCCCAGATCAAGATACATGAACTTGGACGCCATGGCGAGATAGCCGAACTGTCCGAGTCCACCCACGCACATGATGACGCCGTAGAAAAACAGGAGGGTATCCCACTCGGCGCGGGAGATTTTGCGGAACAGGTCAAAACCGTTGTTCCCGTGGCTGTCGAATTCGGTTACCACATCCACATGCATGGCCGGATCAGACATCAGGGCCGCGTGTTCACGCAGCTTAACATAGTAGGAAAACACCCCGAGATAACCGAGACCGAGCATCATCCCTGCCGCCGGCGGCAGGTGAAGAAAATTGTGGAACGATACCGCAGTAACGATGGTGCACAAAAACAGGATGATGATGCGCTTCGCCCCGAACTTCATGTTGGCTTTCTCATCCAGGGCTGCAGGACGATCTTTGCTGATCATAAAATTCATAACCAGAGCCGGTACCAACCAGTTGACCAGGGACGGAATAAACAAAGCGAAAAACTCGGCAAACTCCACCATTCCCCGCTGCCACACCATCAGGGTGGTGATATCCCCAAAGGGCGAGAACGCCCCCCCGGCATTCGCCGCCACTACCACATTGATGCAAGCAATAACCACGAAGCGCTGATTGGAACCGCCCACCGCCATAATCACGGCCCCCATAAGCAGGGCGGTTGTCAGGTTATCCGCCACCGGAGAGATAAAAAACGCCAGCACCCCCGTAAGCCAGAACACCATGCGCAGCGAAAACCCGCGCGAAACCAGCCACGAGCGCAGAGACTGGAACACGTTGCGCTCTTCCATGGCGTTGATATAGGTCATCGCCACGAGCAGGAACAGAAACAGCTCCGCGTATTCGATAAGATTGTGTTTGATGGCATTATGGGCATGATCCGGCATGCCGGCAGCATTGTAGCTGAATGCCACAAGCACCCAGATAACCCCGGCAGCGAGAAGGACAGGTTTACTTTTACGCAGATGGATTTGTTCTTCGAAGATGACCAGACTGTAGGCCGCGACAAAAAAGATGAGCGCGATGATCCCAAGGGTCGAGCCCGTCATATTCTGGATCTGGGTTCCGCCCCCGCTCGCAAAAGCGGGCAGAGCAAACAAGGTGAACAACAAAGTCAGAAATATTTTCACAATTTCCCCCGTAAAATAAAACATAGAACATAAACAGAAAATAACCCTGAAAAGCCGCGTTAACACCTCTCCAGAGCCGGCACACACAAAATAACATTTCAATTACATGCAGATCCCTGGCCGCAACGCGGAGCCAAAAGGTAGAAGCTGCATACATTCCGCAAATATGACTATTTACGTATTTATTCCATTTTTTGCTTGTTCACCCATACCAACAATTTTACGGTTTCTTTGGTTTGCCCGAACCAAATTTTATCTTAATATCACCGCTGAGCGGCGCGTGTCAACAAGGCAAATCTTATATGTGTTACTTTCTGCCCTATTGAGTACCTGCCCCAATCCGCCCGCTCCGTCCATATCAGAAGAGCTCTGCCCCCCCTTGATACCTTGCAGATACTCCTCTATACTTAATAGCGTAAGAGCTTAGAACCAGAAGATTTTTCACACATATAGTATGACAGGAGATCTCATAACCATGAAACAGGACGTCACTGCCGGAGTAGTTCAGTTCAACATAAAGCTTGGAGACATTGACACCAACATAAAAACCGCCACCGCAGGTTTGCGGCGCCTCGCAGCCCGGAATGTACAGCTTGCCCTCCTGCCTGAGATGTGGAGTTGCGGTTACGATTACCGCAATTTGAGCAAACTGGCTGAAGAAACTCCGCGCATTCTTGAGCTGCTGCAGAATCTGTCCACAGAACTGAACATGGTGATCGTAGGCAGCCTGCCGGAAAAGGAGAACGACACCCTGTACAACACGCTGTATGTTGCAGATGAAGGCAGGATCGTGGACAGCTACCGCAAGCTGCATATGTTCTCTACCATGGGGGAGGATCGCTTTTTGAGCCCCGGGAACCGCGTATGTGTTGTCCCCACCTCAGCGGGGCGTCTGGGGCTGGCAATCTGCTATGATCTGCGCTTCCCGGAATTGTTTCGCAAGATGGCTCTGGAAGGGGCTGAGATTCTGTGCATCCCCGCCGAATGGCCCAAGCCGCGCCAGGATCACTGGCGCACTCTTCTGCGTGCGCGCGCCATCGAAAACCAGATGTTTGTCGCTGCTGCCAACTGCTGCGGCGTTCAGGGCAAGCTCGACTTCTTCGGCATGAGCATGCTGATTTCCGCGCGCGGCGAGGTCCTGGCCGAAGGAGGAGAAACCAACACCGAGCTGGCTGCCACCTTCTCCCACGAAGAGATGGTCAAATACCGCTCGCAGATCCTGTGTTTCCGCGATCGGCGTCCTGAGGTTTACGGCACCCTGCCGTAGGATCACTCTCCAACTATCTGCACGGTGTCCCTGAAGCGGGGCGGAATATCCTCATAGCGTTCTACAAACTGGATATTCTGCTCCGCATCCAGGTAGATATACCGCAGCGAACCATCCTCGGTGCTGACCGGAGCAGCATCCCCTGCCTGTTGCGTAACGCGCACGATTTCCCGCTCCACCACCATATTGACATCGACAGGGCGCTCTGCCGAAGTTGGCTGCGTTCGTTCCACCTTATTAGCATCAGCGCCCGCTTCAAATTTATCCTCCGGGCGCAAACCAAACAACCGCCGCCTGAAATCCGCGTGAAACTCCTGTACATCACGCAAAAAGCCCTGCTCAAACCCCGGATAGCGCAACAATAACTGATCCAGCGCCACCAGCAGGAGCATGAATATCACCAGCCATACAAATCCCATCAGCAAACGTCTCATCTGTTCCTTCCGCCTACTTATTATATCTCAGCTATCGACAAACTGACCACCAGCGACTTGTACCACCTCCCCCCCTGGCGTCGCAAGAGGGTGCTGAAGCCCTCCCCCTTTACCCTGGGCATATTTTTGCTATCATTTCATCCACCAGCTGCACAAACACACGAGCACCAAGCGGTATTGCAAGGAGGACGGCATGAAAGAAGTATTCCAGAATATGCTCGAATCGATCGGCAAAAACCGGCCTGAAGCTGCGCTGAAAGTTCATTTCTGGGATGGCGATACCTTCCAAATCGGAGACACGCCTCCCAAATCAGAATTAAAACTCAAATCCCCCGGCACCATAAAGCGGATTCTCAAAGAAGGATCTCTTGGCTTTGGCGAAGAATACATGCACGGTAACATCGAGATAGAGGGCGACATGCAGCATCTGATCCGCCTGGGGCTGAACTCTGGCCTGGATTCTCCCAATCTGCCCCTCCAGACCAAACTTGCCGTGGCTCTGCTGCGCCTCCAGACCGGCAACACCAAAAGCCGCTCCGCTGCAAATATCCAGAGCCACTACGATCTGGGCAATGACTTCTACAAGCTCTGGCTCGATGAGAGCATGACCTACTCCTGTGCCTATTTCAGAGATGAAGACAACGACCTGGAGCAGGCCCAGAGAGATAAATACGAACACATCTGCCGTAAACTCCACCTCAACCGCGGCGAAACCCTGGTAGACATCGGGTGCGGATGGGGCGGCATGCTGATCTACGCCGCCGAGCACTACGGCATCAGCGGGATCGGCTGCACCCTGTCACAACAGCAGTACGAGTATGCGCGTGCCAGAATCAGGGAGAAAAACCTCGAACACCAGATCGGTGTGGAACTCATGGATTATCGCGACCTGAAGGGGCAGTTCGATAAATTTGTTTCCATCGGAATGTTTGAGCATGTGGGAAAAAAATACCACGCGGTATTCGTAGACAAGATCCGCGAGCTCCTGAAGCCGGCGGGTTTCGGCCTGCTTCACTGCATTACCAAGGATATCCCGCAAAAATGCGACCCCTGGATCAATAAATACATCTTCCCCGGCGGAGATATCCCGGTAGTCAATGACGTGGTGCAGATGCTGGGAAAAGATGACTTCATCCTCAAGGATATGGAAAATCTGCGCCGTCACTATGCCATGACCCTGCGGGAGTGGAGCGCGCGTTTCGAAAAGGCACGTCCCGAAATTGAGGAAAAACTGGGAACACGCTTTACCCGCATGTGGCGCACCTATCTGAATTT
>JBNGCY010000017.1:0-34387 GCA_049975505.1 Desulfuromonadaceae bacterium
TGAATTATCTCACATTAAACGGGTTTTGTCATTTCTTATGTCGGATTTTGGGAAATTGCATCAAAATTCCGCATGGAACAGTACACGTAAAGCGTGACAAATTTCCATGCGTTGTCAAGTTCTCTTGGCATACGCATCCTTGCGCCCTTCAGGATTTTATCCCCAACAGGGCTGCATAGCCGAGAAGCGCTTCATCTTTGCTTGCTTTTTGCAGCACCTCCGCAGTGAGAACCTTGCCCAATTGCACCCCCGGTTGATCAAAAGAGTTAAGGTTCCACAAGAACCCCTGAAACATCACTTTGTTCTCATAATGGGCAAGTAAAGCCCCGAGGCGTTCAGGCGACAGAGATGGAGCATGGATCAGCGTAGAAGGTCGCCTGCCGGCAAAGTTGCTGTTGAGGTCCGATGCCTGCCTGCCGCGCGCAAAGGCGATAATCTGGGCCGCCAGATTCGCGTTGAGTTTTGTCTGGCTCGTGATCCCGTCAATACTCCGATCCGCACGGCTTTGCGCCTCGTTAAAACCGATGAACTGCAGAGGGATGATATCACTACCCTGGTGCAGGAGCTGGTAGAACGAATGCTGTCCGTTGGTGCCGGGCTCTCCGAACACCACCGGGCCGGTGGGGTAATGCAGCCTCTCACCGTAGCGGTTGACACTTTTGCCGTTGGATTCCATATCGACCTGCTGCAGATGAGCGGGAAAGCGGCTTAACGCCTGACTGTAGGGCAGTACTGCCGTGGCATGGCACCCCAGGCAGTTGCGCAGATACACCCCCAGCAGCGCATCGAGCAAAGCGGGGTTGCAACAGATATCGCTGTTTAGAGCAAGGCGATCCTGCTGATGCGCCCCTTCCAGCAGATGGGCAAAGACCTCTGGCCCAAACGCCAACGAAAGCAACACCCCACCCACCGCGCTGGTGGAGGAGAAACGTCCTCCGACAAAATCGTCGATGTAGAAGCGCTCCAGCATCTGCGTATCCTGAGCCAGTGGACTCCCCTGCCCGGTTACCGCCACCATATGCGCGGCCGGGTCAATTCCCGCCTCTTCCAGGGCGCTACGCACCAGAGCGGCGTTGGTCAGGGTTTCCTGGGTCGTCCCCGACTTCGAGACCAGAATAAACAGAGTACGGGAGAGATCAAGACGCCCCAGCACTGCCGCAGCGTCATCCGGATCGACATTGGAGATAAACTCCGCCTTCATCCTGAGTCCGTCCTGTGTCCGTGCCCACTGCTCCAGGGCCAGATACAGCGCTCTGGGGCCAAGGTCAGAACCGCCGATACCGATCTGGCACAGCTGGGTAAACATCTGGCCGTTTCCGGAGCGGATATCTCCGGCATGGACCGCACGCGCAAAGGCAGCGCAGCGCTCCTGTTCGCCACGGTAGAACTCATGCAGATCCACCCCTTCGTGCTTCACCTGTGCTCCACACCGGCCCCGGGTAAGATGATGGAGCACCATGCGCTCTTCACTCCGGTTCATCACCTTCCCGTCGAGCACTGCGCGGTATTGCTCCAGCACCTGAGATTCCCGCGCCAGAAGGCGGAAATTCTCCAGGGTTTTTTCAGTGACCGGGGTCGCTGCGTAGTTAAAAAACATCCCGTCACCCATAGGACAGGAATATTCTTCGATACGGCGCGCATCAAGCATCGTGGAAAAATCCGCATCATGGGAAGCATGGAGCAGTGTATGGTAGGCGGAATTCTGATCCAGATTGTGGTATTTCATAATAACCGTCCTTTGCCTTAACGCTGCAGATACGCTTCAGTAACGTAACGGCGCATCATTACGTGCGTGTTAAAATAGTATGCGTTTTTGCCGATGGCGTTTTTCATTATCCGTATCCATCCGGGCCGGTTTTCATAGTACAAGGGGAGGATTTTCTCCTCCAGTTTTGCATACATATCCGCGGCATCCGCGGCGCGGGCCTCTTCAGGGCCGGTTTCGGTGCTGGTCTCCTCCCCTATCGACCAACCCGTGATATCCTCGATATGCCCTTCAATCCACCATCCATCCAGAACACTGAAGTTGGGCACCCCGTTGAGGGCCGCTTTCATGCCGCTGGTGCCGGAGGCCTCCAGAGGACGGGTGGGATTATTCAGCCAGATATCCACGCCGGGGATGAGGTGCTTGGCCACATCGATGGAGTAATTGGGCAGGTAGATAACGGTAATTTTTCCATTGAGGCGCTCTGCGGCGGAGTAGATGTTCTGGATCAAAGCTTTGGCATCGTTATCCTGCGGATGAGCCTTACCCGCAAACACGAGCTGCAGCCGCCCCTCACCCAAGGCAAGGAGACGATCCATATCGTGAAAAATCAGGTCGTTGCGTTTATATGTCGCCACTCGACGCGCAAACCCTATAGTGAACACATCCAGGAACAACTGCTGTCCGGTCACCTCTTTTATGTACTGCGCCAGATACGCTTTGGCCCCCTGATGTGCATCCCAGATCTCCTCATCCGGAATATTATCCACCCGCACCAGCAGTTCCGGCTGCAGAGCCCAACCGCGAATGTGTTTGTTAAACAGGGACACCATGTATGCCGAGGCCCAGGTCAGAGGATGGATGCCGTTGGTAATGGCGTGGATTTCATAGCCGGGAAACATCTTGCGTGAAACCTCTCCGTGTTTTTTCGCCACCCCGTTGACAAAACGGCTTAATTGCAGCGCCAGTGTGGTCATGTTGAGTTCGGCGTCTCCTCCGAGCTGGCGCAACTGCTCCATGGGAACAATCTCCTCTCCGAGAACCTCCTGAACCAGAGAGTAATTAAAACGGTCGTGCCCGGCCGGGACCGGGGTATGCGTGGTAAAAACACACCGCCTCGCCACTGCTTTGCGATCCACATCCAGGGTGTTCATCCAGCTGCCGGCATGTACATTACGCGTCTGAGTGAGCAATTCAAGGGTGAGAAGCGCCGCATGACCTTCGTTCATATGGTACTGGAATATACGGAATCCGAGAGCCTGCAGAATCCGCGCCCCGCCTATTCCCAGAACGATCTCCTGTTTGAGACGGTAGCGTTGATCTCCACCGTAGAGCCTGTGGGTGATACTCCGGTCTTCCTCGCTGTTTTCTTCCAGATCAGTATCCAGAAACAACACCGGCACCACCCCCCCGGCCGGACTCAGATTGCGATACAGCCATGCCGCTACCGTCACGGTACGTCCTTCGATGGGCACCGTAATCCGCGCCGGCAATTGTTCCATGCGTGCGGAGATATCCCACTCCACCGGGGCTTCGTGCTGCATCCCGCTCTCATCCAGGCTCTGGGCGAAATACCCTTTGCGACTTGCCAGGGTAACCGCAACCAGCGGAATATTCAGATCTGCGGCACTTTTTATGGTATCTCCGGCCAGAACCCCCAGACCACCACTGTAGGTGGGTATCTCCTGAGCCAGACCGATCTCCATGGAGAAATATGCGATACGGGATGTTTGGGTAAATATATTCCAGTGTTCCATAATAAGCCCCTTTCTGTATGGCTTAGATATCCGCAATGATTGTCTTTGCAACTATTTACAAGGCTGAATAATTAAAATAGCGCGGAAACGACATCCTGCAAGGGGGCAGGTAGCTCACTGGTGATTTTAAGGGGGGCGCCCGAGAAGGGATCGACAAAAGCGATGCTGCTGCAGTGCAGAAACGGATGGGTCAATCCGCGCACCTCTATGCCGCCGTAGCGTCTATCCCCAACCACAGGATGTCCTTCAAGGGCGAGCTGGCGCCGGATCTGATGCTGGCGTCCGGTTATCAGATTCAACTCCACCAGGGTAAGATCGGCCGTGCGCTTCAGAGCCGAAAAGGAGGTATGACAGCTTTTCAGCTTTCCTTTTGCGTACAGCGGATGTTTCAGAACCCCCTGCCCCTGCATGTTGCCACTCACCAGGGCGGTGTAGACCTTTTCCACCTCGTGGCGCATGAACAGGGTTCCAAGGGCCGCACACGCCTTTTTGCCCTTGCCGAAAAGTACCGGCCCCGAGGTGCCGAGATCGAGACGGTGCACCGGAGCAATCTGGAAGGGCTTGCCCTTCAGGTATTCCTGCACCCGCATGGTTAGATTGTCGTGTTCGTGGCCGCTGCTGCTGTGAACCGCGATTCCGGCGGGTTTCTCCACCACCAGCATCTCCGCGCTTTCGTGGAGTATCTTCAGCGCGGTGGCGTCTGCAGGCGGATGGGTGAGCAGTTCCTGCAGACGCGCGCTTTCACGCAGGCTGATATCCTGCCCGCTGCGCAGCTTGATATCCTCCAGACAGGAGGTGCCATCAACAAGGATGCGTTTCTTTTTAAGCAACTGACGCAGATAACCGCGCCCGGCTGCGGGGATGCGCTGCTGCAGAAATTGCAACAGTGATTGCCCTGCTTCATAGGTTTCCACTTTAAATGTATGCATGTGCGCAATTTCTCCGCCGGTTAAACAATTTGACCCTGTCTGGATCGGGTTATCTGAACAGCCGCAATACCAGAGAGAGTACCAGGCTGACAATAATCATGCTGGTAATGGGGAAGTATATCTTCATCCCCGGTTTGTCTATCACAATATCACCGGGAAGGTGGCCAAGGGGGATTTTCCCCACCCAGGGCCACAACAATCCCACCACTATCAGAGCAATCCCGCTGAATATGAGGATCTTCTGCATTATCCCTCCTGATCAAGTCAAAATACAGACCATGGCATCGGGTATACAAACCGCCCCGAATCTGCTAATACAGCGCAGCATCTCTGTACTTAAAACCAATATAGACTCTGCTCAATAAAGGCTTATGCCACCCATGTCCGTCTCACACCACGACACCCGGCTTAACTGGATGGAATTCAAAATTCTGATGCGCTTGAGCTTCCCTCTGATTCTGGCTCAGCTGGCGCAGTCGAGTATGGGGTTTGTGGATACCCTCATGGCCGGCAGGGCCGGGGCTGCGGATCTGGCTGCCGTTGCCGTAGGATCGAGTATCTGGTTCCCGGTATTTATTCTCCTTCTCGGCATCCTCAATGCCCTGACTCCGAGCGTCTCGCATGCCTACGGCCAGAAGGATCATGGCGCCATCCGCGCCCTTATTCCACAGGGGCTCTACCTGGGGATAGTCCTCGGCCTTGCTGCCGCGCTGCTGTTACGCAGCTGTGGCCCGCTGCTCGTCATACTTGAAGTAGAAGAGAGCATTGTACCACTGATAATGGCGTACCTGAAGGCTGTTTCATGGGGATTCCCCGCTATCGGGATATGCTTTGCGCTGCGCTACTGCAGCGAAGGTCTTTCGATCACACGCCCGAGCATGCTGATCAGTTTTGCCGGCCTGCTGGTAAATATCGGGGTCAACTATGTGTTGGTATTCGGCAAACTGGGGATGCCCGCCCTGGGAGGGGTGGGCTGCGGAATCGCCACCGCCGCGACCATGTGGGTGATGATGGCAGGCATGTTGCTCATCTTCTGGCGTGGCAGACTGTTTCGTTACCTGCACTTGCTCTCATTTCGTGCCCGCCCCGATGCTGAAATAATCATGTATCTGCTCCGCCTCGGGATTCCCATCGGGGTCGGGATGTTCATCGAATGCAGTATCTTCGCAATCATCGCCCTGCTTCTTTCCCGTTTTGGAGCCCACACCGTGGCCGCGCATCAGATAGCCATCAGCTTTACGGGAATGGTGTTTATGATTCCTCTGAGCATCGCATCCGCGATTGCGGTACGCGTAAGTTATAACCACGGGCGCAACCATCCGCGCCATACCAGGCGCTCTGTCAGGGTCGGGCTTATGACCACCACAGCTATTGCGCTCCTCAGTTGTACCCTCATCAGTGTCGGGGCCGGCCCCCTCACCGCTATGTACACTCCTGATACCGCTCTTGCAAGCAGCGCCGCGGTACTTCTGCTGCTGGCAGCGCTGTTTCAGATCCCCGATGCGCTCCAGGTGAGTTGTGCCGGAGCCCTGCGCGGCTTCAAGGATACACGTAAACCGATGCTGTTGCAGATTCTTTCCTACTGGGGGATAGGTCTGCCCTGTGGATGCTGGCTGGGGCTGCACTTGGAGATGGCCGCACGCGGATTCTGGATCGGTCTTATCTGCGGTCTGAGCGCGGCAGCTGTTCTTCTCGGGGTGCGGCTGAATAGAATCGTTAACAAACGGACATGACCCCTGAAGATTGATGTTTGAACTTCAGTAAAAATTTTATGTTATTTTCTTGTCACCCCCGCCCCTTTTGTGCTTAATTTCATTTTTTGTTCAACGCCCCTAACAGCACCAGGAGGAGGCCAGCTATGCGACCTAAGAAAAACTACTCCAACAAGCGCCCCCGCAAGATCAAACTGCGCGGATTTAACAATCTGACCAAGACCCTCTCGTTCAATATCTATGATATCTGCTATGCCAAGGCACCCGCGAATCGCAAGGAATACCTTGAGTATATTGACGAAGAATACAACGCCGAGCGCCTGGTGAAGATTCTGCAGGAAGTTTCCGACATCATCGGCGCAAATATCCTCAACATCTCAAGCCAGAACTACGAACCCATGGGCGCAAGCGTCACCGTCCTGATAGCCGAGGAACCGGTAGACACCAGGCCCGATCAGGTGCTGGCGCACCTGGATAAAAGCCATCTGTGTATTCACACCTATCCGGAAACCGACTCCAAGCTGGGCATTTCCACCTTCAGGGTCGATGTTGACGTCTCCACCTGCGGACGCATCAGTCCGCTGAAAGCGTTGAATCACCTGATAAAATCGTTTGAATCGGATATTGTCCTGATGGACTACAAGGTGCGCGGTTTCACCCGCGATGTGAAAGGGAAGAAACACTATATCGACCACCGCATCCACTCAATCCAGCAGTACATCAACAAGCGCACCCTGGAGGAGTATGAATGTGTGGATATCAACATCTATCAGGAGAACCTGTTTCATACCAAGATGCTGGTAAAAGAACTGGAACTGGAGAACTATCTTTTCGGCACCGCGATGCAGGATTTCTCCGAACAGGAAAAAGCGCGCGTTAAAGAGCTGCTGCGCCGCGAGATGACAGAGATATTCTACTCCAAGAACATCTTCTGATTCCTGCACCTGAGAGGTTCAAGCACAAAAAAGGTGCCGTAAATATTCACTACCACTACCGGTGAGGGCTTGTGGTACCCATGGAAAGGGCGTCTGTCGCCACGGACGGCGACAGTCGAACGGCCATGGACGGCGCAAAGTGTCCCTTGGAATGGGTGCCACAAGCCCTTACATAACAGTTACAAGGCACCTTTTTTGTGGTTTTCAATTCACTCCCCATCCGGGGTTTGTGACCCTCGATCAGCGGGAATATCGCCTTTACGCCCGTCCGGCACTGCCGAGTACCGTCTCATTCTTGTGTTTAATCAGGCGGATCAATTCCTCACGCGCGGCTCCCAGATACTTGCGCGGATCGAACTCTTCCGGGTTATTGGCGAGATACTCACGCACCTTGGCGGTTACTGCCAGACGTCCGTCGGAATCGATATTGATCTTGCATACCGCACTCTTGGCGGCCTTGCGCAATTGCTCTTCCGGCACTCCAACCGCTCCATCCATACGCCCGCCGTACTGATTGATAAGGCTGACATACTCCTGAATCACACTCGAAGCTCCGTGCAGGACAATAGGAAAACCGGGAATGCGCCGCTCAATCTCTTCAAGAATGTCAAAGCGCAGCGGCGGCACTTCCTCTCCCTCTTTGAGTTTGAATTTATACGCTCCATGGCTGGTGCCGATGGAGATCGCCAGGGAATCAACCCCGGTTTTGGTCACAAAATCCTCCACCTCTTCAGGCTGGGTGTAGGTGGACTTTTCCGCCACCACTTCATCTTCAATCCCGGCGAGAACGCCGAGTTCACCTTCCACTGTGACATCGAACCGGTGTGCATACTCCACCACCTTACGGGTCAGTTCAATATTTTCCGCATAAGAAAGATGAGAGCCGTCAATCATTACCGAGGAAAACCCTGAGTCAATGCAGGATTTGCACAATTCAAACGAATCACCGTGGTCGAGGTGGAGAGAAACGGGCAGATCCACACCCATTTCCCGGGTCATCTCAACCGCACCCATAGCCATATGCCGCAGCATGGTGGCATTGGCATACTGGCGCGCACCCTTGCTTACCTGGATAATTACCGGCGAGCGTCCTTCAGCGCAGGCACTCACAATGGCCTGCAGCTGCTCCATGTTGTTGAAATTGTAGGCCGGAATAGCGTAGCCGCCATCGATAGCGCGCGCAAACATCTCGCGGGTATTTACCAGACCGAGCTTGCTGTAATGGATAGGTTCTGCCATAGTTTAAAACACCTCCGGTTGTGGAAATCAGATATCTGGGTTCATATTATCATTTAACTGCCAAATCTGGCCAAAGCGGACTGTAAAGCCGGATATAACCGGAGTTTAATGGATAGAGATAACTTGTGCAACCACTGCAGCGTCAATTTATGCTGCACAGCCTTGTGGAGGATAGCCCCATGCGTATATTGATTACCGGAGCTTCCGGTCTGGTTGGAACAGCCCTGAGTACCTATCTGCACGACTGCGGTCATACTCCGGTACCGCTGTCTCGAGCCCGGGATGAGCATGAGCCCTGGTGGGATATCAGCAACGGAGACCTCTCCTGGGGAGAAAACCCGGAATTCGACGCGGTAATTCACCTGGCTGGAGAAAACATAGTCTCCGGGCGCTGGAATAAACGCAGAAAAGAACGTATCCGCATGAGTCGTGTCAGCGGTACCACCCTGCTGGCCCAGAGTCTGGCGGAAAAAAAACACAAGCCCGAAGTATTCATCAGTGCTTCTGCGGTAGGATTCTATGGCGATAGAGGTGACGAAGAACTGAACGAACAGAGTGAGGCGGGCAGCGGCTTTTTATCTCAAGTGTGCCAGGAATGGGAACAATCCTGCGCACCTGCGGTCGCGGCAGGCATCCGCACCGTCAACATCCGCCTGGGGATGGTATTGAGCCCGAACGGCGGCGCACTGCAGCAGATGCTCCCCCCCTTCAGACTCGGCCTGGGCGGCCCCCTTGGGAGCGGGCGTCAGTTTTTAAGCTGGATTGATATAGATGATTTGTGCAGAGCCGTAGGCCACATTCTGCAGGAATCCTCTCTGGACGGCCCGGTGAATTTGGTATCACCGGAACCGGTGCGCAATAAGGAGTTTGCCACCACGCTGGGGCGGGTACTTAAACGTCCGGCTATGCTCCCGGTGCCCGCACCGGCCCTGCGCCTGCTTCTGGGGGAAATGGCCGATGCCCTGCTTCTGACCAGCACCAGAGCAGTACCGCAGAAATTACTTGAGAGCGGATTCAACTTTACCCATCCCGATCTGTACGGAGCATTAAAACAGAATACCTGAAACCTGCACCCTGAATGCGCTCTGCCTGCAAGCCGAAACCCTGCAGGGGTTAAAGCAGTTGAAAATCTTTCGTCCGTGCATTAGGATACGCTGGTTTAAATTCAAGGGTATAATTTTACAATACAAACCGAAACACCACATCTACAAAAGGGTCTTACACCATGAAGACAAAAGCGGAAGAGTACTATAAGGACTGGTCACAGCGTACCGAGATAGCCGAGGCGATGGTTCCCATCATTGGAGATCTGTACCGTAATCGCGGAGTTATCACCACCATTTACGGGCGCAAGCTCAACAATCGCCAGCCCATCGGAATTTTGCGCGCACATCGTTTCGCCCGCCAGATTATCAACAGCGAAATCTCCGTACGCGACAGTTTTCCGGTTCTTAAGGCTCTGAGCACTCTGGATCTGGCTCCATGTAAAATTGATCTGGGCAAACTGACCACCGCTTTCATGCAAATGACACAGGGCAGTGACGTGGAAGCATTTGTAAAGGGGCAGCTTGATTCCATGAATACCGGTTCGACCCCGGTATTGAGTAAACCGCGCGACGTGGTGCTCTACGGTTTCGGGCGTATCGGCCGTCTGCTCGCCCGCATTCTGATTGAGCAAAGCGGTGGCGGCGACAAACTGCGTCTGCGCGCGGCGGTGGTACGTAAAGGCAGTGAAGACGACCTGATCAAGCGCGCGAGCCTGCTGCGGCGGGATTCTGTCCATGGGCGCTTTAACGGCGTGATCCAGATTGACAAGGAAGAAAATGCCATCATCGCCAATGGCAACATGATCAAAATTATCTACTCCGATGCCCCGGAGGATATCGACTACACGGAATACGGAATAGAAGATGCGATCGTCATTGACAACACCGGCAAATGGCGCGACCGCGAAGGTCTGGGGCGCCATCTGCAGGCCAAAGGGGTCTCCAAGGTTATTCTGACTGCACCGGGCAAAGGTGACATCCCGAACATTGTGTACGGAGTCAACAACGAACTAATTGATGCGCAGGAAAATATCTACTCTGCCGCGAGTTGCACCACCAATGCCATTGTTCCGGTTCTCAAGGCGGTATCCGACCGCTTCGGGATTGTCAGCGGCCATGTCGAGACCTGCCATTCATATACCAATGATCAGAACCTGATTGACAACTACCATAAAAAACCGCGCCGCGGACGCAGTGCCCCCCTGAACATGGTCCTCACCGAAACCGGCGCCGCCAAGGCAGTGGCAAAAGCTCTGCCCGAACTGCAGGGTAAACTGACCGGCAACGCCATCCGGGTTCCGACTCCCAATGTCTCGATGGCGATTTTGAATCTGAGTCTGAAGGAAAAAACCAGCGTGGAAGAGATGAACGCACATCTGCGCGATATCTCGCTGGATTCCCCCCTGCAGGATCAGATTGACTACACCAATTCTCCGGAAGTGGTATCCAGCGACTTTGTCGGCTCTGCATATGCCGGGGTGTTTGACTCCCTCGCCACCATCGTGGAAGGGGATCGCTGCGTGCTCTACGTCTGGTATGACAATGAATACGGCTACAGCTGTCAGGTGGTAGGTCTGGTGGAGGAGCTCGCGGGCCTGAAACTTCCTGCCCTCCCCTGAGTATTCCCCACCGTATGAGAGACTTTCCAGGGTGCGCTTCTAAAAACAGGAGCGCACCTTTTTTCTTTTTACTGGCTCCCGGCACGCATCAGGGCAAGAAAATCGGTGAAGTTCTCGGTGCGCAGGGCACCATCGACGGTTTCCTGATCCCTGAAGCGACGCGTGATTTCCGCAGCGATATCGAGCTGGGCACTGGGGTCATCTTCAGGGGTCAGGATCAGGAAGATCAGGTTCGCCGGTTTACCGTCCGGGGCATCGAAATCGATGCCGTGCGAGGAAATTCCCACCACAACCCAGACCTCATCCAACCCGGCGATACGCGCGTGTGGCAGGGCCACACCATTGCCGATTCCGGTGCTCATGATCTCTTCCCGCGCTCTTACCGCCAGTTCCAGGACCGCCGCATCCAGATCACCTACTTCTCCGACCGCCCCGGTCATCTCATGAATAACCTGACGCCGCGTACTTGCCTGAAGCGTGCGAATGAACAATTTTGAAGAGAGCACATCGCGCAGTTTCCACTTTTTCTCCTTGTGCAGAACCAGACGCATGGATGGACCGCTGATCATGGAGGTCACCATCGCCATCACTATCAGAGCCACAAACAGGCGCTCATCGATAATCCCGGCATTGAGGGCGATCATGCCAACGATAATCCCCATAGCTCCGACCGAAAGCATGGCAAACCCCACTGCGATGGATTCCTGCCGTGACATGCCGCCCCAGCGCGCCCCCAGGGTGCCGCCGATAAGTTTGCACACACACGCCATCAGAAGCACCACCAGCACCAGGACTATGTCGAAGTGGGCGAGAAAATCCACTTTGAGACCGATGCTGGCAAAGAATACCGGGGCAAAGATAAAGGAGACGAAGTCGCCGATAATTACTCTGCTGCGCTCGCGCAGATGGGAGGAATCACCAATGGCAACCCCGACAATAAACGCACCCAGAATGGCATGAATACCGATCCATTCGGTAAACGCCGCCCCGAGCAGACCCAGAATCAGGGCGAAGCTCAATTCCCCTGCCGGCCAGCGTGTGTATGCCTGTACAAACGGCAGCGTTTTATGAATCAGATAGCGCCCCACCGTGAGCATGCCGGCAATAAATATCAGGGTCAGGGCAATCGTCAGGACAATCTCGAGCCCCGCGCCCCCGGAACCGCTTAAGAAACCCAGGATCACGGCAAAAACCACCCAGCCGATTACATCGTTGAGGATCGCCGCACTGATCACCACCATTCCGAGGTCGCTGCGGTACAAGCCCATATCGATCAGGGTCTTGGCGATGATGGGCAGAGCGGAAATGGAAATCGCGATCGCAAAGAAAAGCGCGAATACCAGCGGATCTGAATCGGGCTGGCGCCCGAGGGCTTCCGGAACGATAAACGCGGCCAGAATTGCGACTCCGAAGGGAAAAGCAATGCTGCTCAGGCCGATTTTGCCGCCGACTTTCCCCTGTTTCCAGGCTGTTGACAGATCGACCTCCATCCCCGCCACCAGGAGAAACAGACCGATAGCCAAGGTGGCGATGCTGTCAAGGGCGATAGCATTTACCCCATGCAGCGGGAACAGTGTCTCATTCAGTGTCGGAGCTATCCGCCCCAGGATTGTCGGCCCCAGAATCACACCGGCAAGCAGCTCTCCCAGCACTGACGGCTGATGCAGACGCTGAGCCAACTCCCCCAGGGCACGGGCGACGCAGAGAAGCACTGCCAGAGAGAAAAACATTACACTTATATTATGTGAGTCGAGCGCTTCCATATAAGCAGACCTCCTGGAGGGGATTGACGCATGTGATCAGAGATAAAGCCAGGTACTAATTAAACAAAATAGCCGAATTCAACCTGAATGCGACAAAATATCGATCCAGGTATACGCCGCCACCACCGCCAACAGGGCCAGAAACAACTGGCGTATCCGACGCGGGGAAAGATGGCGACATGCCATAGAGCCGAGATGCACCATGGGCACAGAACCCAGGAGAACAGGGATAGCGTAATCCCACACCACCTGCTGGGTGGCGATCTTGCCTACAGTACCCAGCAAAGCTCCGATAAAGACCACTCCAAGGCTTGTTCCAACCGCCATTTTGAGGGGAAATTTCAGCCATGAAACCAGAAGCGGCACCAGGATAAATCCCCCACCGGCGCCGAGAAGCCCCGAAACCATGCCCACACCACTGCCCACCGCGATACAGCCACCGCGGTGGGGGGAAAACGTCTCCTCCCCCGGGGGTGGATCGGCACCTCGCTGCGGAGGCAGAAGCACAAACGGAAGCAACACCAGGATTCCGAAAGTAATGTGAAGCACCTGGGCATTGACAAACTTCGACAGCACTGCTCCCAGCAGGGCGCACGCGGCAAGGGGAATCCCGACGGCGACAACTCCAGCGGGATTGAGATTTCCACTGCGGCGGTGGATCAACGCCCCTGCCGCAGAAGTCACAAAGACCTGCAACATGGTAATGCCGCTGACGGTGTGGATATCCAATTCCCCTACACCGAAAACGGGAGGAACCAGGAGCAATAGCGGAATCAGAACCACGGCACCGCCCACACCGAGCAGACCGGATACAAAACCTCCAACACAGCTGATACCTATCAGCACTAAAACCACAAAATACTCCTGCTTACGCTGGTTTCTATCTTTGCACAGACATTTGGAATCATACCACACACAACCTGAGTGTGGAGTGCAGAAACAAAAAAGGGAGGTCAAAATGACCTCCCTTTTTTGTTTCTGCCAATATCTGCAGTATTTAGTAATTCTGCATCTGGCGCATTTTCTTGCGCAGGCGACGCTGTGCCTCTTTCTCTTTACGCTTGCGTTTTACGCTCGGCTTCTCGTAAAACTTGCGCCGCTTCATCTCGCGGAAAAGGCCTTCCTGCTGTAGCTTACGCTTCAGAACGCGGATAGCTTTTTCCACGTTATTGTCCATAACCTGTATTTCCAATGCTCTTCACCTCGCTTCCGTCATACTCGTACTTCTATCCACAATGTGGATGCGTCAGGATATAAGAGCATAAACACTTTGTCAAGGCGCTCCTGGTAAAAATATCCGGGAATTAAAGCACCTCCGGGTACGCACGTATTGTAAAGTTTCTCCTGATTGTGTAGGGTTGCGCAACTGAAATATCCCTGTACATATCTTCATCCGCAAGAATGCAGCAGCAACATATTCACACCGAGGCCGCATGCTCACAGACATCAGTTCCAGACACGATCTGATCCGCATTCTCCCTTTCGGGGGTGTTGAAGAGATCGGTATGAATCTGCTCGCCCTGGAACACCGGGACAGCATCCTTCTGATTGACTGCGGCCTGAAGTTTACCGCAACAGAGAGCTGTGGCTCCGATATTGCGCTGCCGGACACCACCTGGTTGCAGCAACATCGTGAGCGCATTTGCGCCATTATCATAACCCATGGACATGAAGATCATACAGGCGCACTGCCTTTTGTTCTTGAAAAGCTCGGCAATCCTGCTGTTTACGCGACAGCGTTTACCCTGGAACTGATCCGTGCCCGCCTGCTTAAAACAGGGCGTTCCACCGCAGCAGGCATGCACCTGATTCAGCCCCATACCCTTTTTACCTGTGGTCCCTTCAGGATTGAAGCCTTCAATGTCGCGCATTCCATTCCTGGCGGAGTCGGCCTGGCGATAAACACCGCGGCCGGATGCATCATTCACAGCGGCGACTTCAAACTCGATCCCTCCCCGGTAGATGGAATCACAACCGATCTGGCCACCCTCGGACGATATGCAGATGCAGGTGTTCTGGCTCTGCTTGCTGATTCAACCAATATCGAACGCCCCGGATTCAGTGCTTCAGAACGCGACCTTATCCCGGCGTTCGACAGTATTTTACACCAAAGTACCGCTAACGTCTTCATCTCAACCTTCTCTTCCAATATCCACCGCATACAAACGATCATAGATGCAGCGCAAAAAAATGCCCGCAAAGTAGTGCTGCTGGGGCGCGGATTGAATGAAAACGTTAATATTGCACACAACCTGGGGCTTCTGAGGGTGGAACCCCACACCATCATCAGAGCGGATGAATACACAGATACTTCCATGCAGGGGCAAAAAATGTGTATTATCGCCTCAGGTTGCCAGGGAGAACCGGGCAGCGCCATGCGCCGGATAGCTGCCGGAGATGATCCGCATTTCAGGATTCATCCCGGGGACAGTGTAATTATTTCGGCGCGCACCATCCCCGGCAATGAAATTCAGATCAACACCCTGCTGAACCAGATATACTCTCTGGGAGCAAAGGTGTATACAGGTGTGCATACTCCGGTTCACGTGAGCGGGCATGCGTGTGCGGCAGAACTGCGCCAGCTCACAGCCCTGGTGAAACCACGCTTTTTTATTCCTGTTCACGGTGAACCACGCCATCTGGCGCAACATGCCAATCTCGCCAGTGAATGCGGAATTCCGGCGCAAAACACCCTGATTCTGCAGAACGGAGCTGGGGTGGTGCTGTCACACAACGGAGCGAAACGCGACCCTGGGATCCCCTGCTCCCCGCAGTATATCGATATGCACAATGGTCTGGAGCTCGAAACCGCATCCATTCGGGAACGCAAACGGATGGGTAGAGACGGGTGTGTGCACATAAGTGTTTATCCTGCCGCCATACACAGCAAAACTTCCGGGTGGGCGAGCACTATCCACTTAAGCGGAATCAATCACCGAAGCGCTCACCCCGAGCTGAAAGCTCAACTTCGCACAATCGCAGAAGAGGCCGCCACGCATCTGCTTTCCCACTCGAGGATTCCGGAGGAAAACGTGGCTACAGACACATGCGCACATAAACAACTGGAAGCGGAAATACTCGCCCGCTCTGCCAGAGTATGTAAAAAAATCCTGGGATACCGTCCCTATATTAAACTGGAAACCCGCTGCCTTTGAGCACTTAACCCTTTTACACAGGAACACCCTGCCCATGACCATGCTACATGCTGTATTTTTAGGCCTGCTTCAGGGTCTGACTGAATTTCTGCCGGTATCCTCTTCAGGTCACCTGGCAATAGCACAACACTTTATTGCTGATTTCGATCAGCCCGGAATCCTTTTCGATGTCATTCTCCACTGCGGCACCCTGTTTGCGGTGGTGTTTTACTTCAGCACGGACATTAAAAGACTTTGTCTTGCGCCGTGGGATAAAAGCCCGCAGGGGCAGGAGTACCGCAAACTCCTTCTGCTTATTTTGTTCGGCTCCTTCCCTACTGCGGTAATCGGACTCGCCTTCAAAGACCACTTCACCGCAATGTTTCACAACATGTTTGCGGTTGGATGCATGCTGTTCATCACCGGCGTACTGCTCTTCGCCGCCCAGCGCTGGCGCCACGGGAAGCGTCCCATCCAGAGCATAACCTTTACCGATGCCTTTATTACCGGAGTGGCCCAGTCCTTCGCCATCGCCCCGGGGATATCCCGTTCTGGCTCCACCATCGCCGCGCTTCTGTTCCTGGGAGTCGATGGCGCAAGCGCGGCGCGTTTTTCCTTCCTGCTCTCGCTGCCGGCCATAAGCGGCGCGGCTCTGCTCTCTGCGGGCGATATGCAGAGCTTGCCCACCGAGCAGATTCCGGTGTATCTGGCAGGGGGGGGCATGGCTTTTATCAGCGGTCTGGCCGCCATCCACATGCTGCTTCGCATCCTCGCGCGTCAGCGTTTGAGCGTATTTGCCCTGTACTGCTGGGCTGTTGCAAGTGCGGTATTTGTGCTATCGTAGCACGCTGGAAGGCACTGGCAGCCCGGACAATACTCCATACCCGCCCAGTATTGGGCTTTGTTAAACACTGTATCCTTTTTCGCTTTTTGAGTCATTTATCCATGGAAAAAGCTCCTGAAACATCGCGTCTACAGCGCCTGCAGCGCGAAATTGCTGCCCTGGCATGGCTGGCCCTGGGAACATACCTCCTTTTGTGCCTCGCTTCGTTCAGTAATGCGGATCCGTCCTTCAACAACAACCTGAACCCGGAGCGGATCCACAACTACGGCGGGATCATCGGCGCACATCTGGCAGATATTTTGTATCAGTTTATCGGCATCCCCGCTTTACTTTTACCCCTGACAGCCTTTTTCCTGGGATGGCGTCTGTTGCGCGCGCGCGCGATAAAGCTGCGCCCGTACAAGATCGCTTCATTTGTGGTTTTTATCCTATCCTGTGCGGGTCTGCTGGCTCTCCGCCTCCACAGTATTCATCTGGGGGGTGAAAAAATCGCCGAGGCCGGCGGAGCTCTGGGACGCCTTTTGCATAACTTTCTGGTTGGATACCTCAACACCGCGGGAGCGGCGCTGGTACTCCTGGTCTGCTGCGTAGTTTCAGCCATGATCATGACCCGTTTTTCCCTTACCCTGTTTTTTGCCGGCATGACCCAGCGTTTGGGGCACTCTCTGGAACACAGACGTGAAAAGCAGGCCCTGAAGAAGAGGGAGAAAAAAGCTGCCAGAGCTGCAGAGCCGGTTATATCCGCGCCCCAGGTAAAAAAAACCGCGACAGAGAAAAACAGATCCAAAAGTAAAAAAGAAAAACAACAGGATATACAGGAAACCCAGACCGCGTTTGATTTTATCGAATCTTCGGGAACATACCATATCCCGTCCTTATCACTTCTCGATCATGAGGGCGAGAGTGCGCCGCCGGTGGATCGAGAATCCCTGATGGCCATGGCGCGCATTCTGGAAAACAAGCTTAAAGATTTCAACGTCAGCGGCGAAGTGGTGGAAGTAAAACCGGGGCCGGTGGTCACCATGTTCGAATTTGCTCCGGCACCTGGCATCAAGGTGAATAAAATCGCCGGTCTCTCGGACGATCTTTCCATGGCGCTGCGCGCCACCTCGATCCGCATTGTCGCCCCCATTCCGGGACGAGGCGTAGTGGGGATTGAGATCCCCAACAATACCAGGGAGACCTTGTACCTCAAGGACATTATAGCTTCGGATCAGTTCCGCAAACACGGTGGCAGGCTTCCGCTCGCCCTGGGCAAGGATATTTTCGGCCAGCCCATTGTGACCGACCTTACCAAAATGCCTCATCTGCTTGTGGCCGGTTCCACCGGGAGCGGGAAATCGGTCTCCATCAACACCATGATCCTTTCCCTGCTCTACAAGGCGAATCCGGAAGATGTGCGCCTGATTCTGGTCGACCCTAAAATGCTGGAACTCTCGATCTATGAGGGGATCCCCCACCTCCTTCTGCCTGTCGTTACCGACCCCAAGAAAGCCTCACTCGCCCTGGGATGGGCAGTACGCGAGATGGAACGGCGCTACAAACTCATGGCGGATAAAGGGGTACGCAATATCGACGGGTACAACAAAAAACTCGCCAAGGAGGAAAAAGACAAAGAGCGCCTCGCCCGCCTGGAAGCAGCTTCTGGTGCGCAGGAAGAAAACGAAGGGGATTCATCCGATGCCATGGGGGGCGACCCCGCTTCTGCCGACATGGATCCGTCTCAGTTCACGACACAGGAAGCGGATGAAGACCTGGAACACGAGCATCTGCCCTACCTGGTCGTAGTGGTAGACGAACTTGCAGATCTGATGATGGTGGCAGGGCGTGAAATTGAGGAACACATCGCGCGCCTCGCCCAGATGGCCAGAGCTGCGGGTATCCATCTGATTCTGGCCACCCAGCGCCCGAGTGTGGATGTTATTACCGGCCTCATCAAGGCCAACTTCCCTACGCGTATCTCTTTTAAGGTGTTTTCCCGCACGGACTCAAGAACCATCCTCGACAGCATGGGGGCTGAAACCCTGCTCGGAATGGGAGATATGCTGTTCCTGCCTCCCGGTACCGGTAGCCTGCAGCGCGTCCATGGAGCCTTTGTTTCCGAACTTGAGGTTCAACGCGTGGTGGAATTTCTCGCCAAACAAGCCAAACCGGAGTACGACACCAGCATTCTCACCCCGCCTCCGGAGCAGGACGGCAACGGCATCGATGGAGATGATGAATACGACGAGCGCTGGGATGAAGCGGTCGCTCTGGTGGCGCAGACTCAGCAGGCCTCCATCTCCATGATCCAGCGCCGCCTGCGCATCGGCTACAACCGCGCTGCGCGTATCATCGAACAGATGGAAAAAGAGGGTATCGTCGGACCTTCGGACGGCACCAGCAAGGGGCGGGAAGTGATGATCTCCGCGCACGAATAGCGCTTAACCGCCACGGGTCTTTAGATTTTGTAACTGCTCAGTAAGGCCTTGTGGCACCCATCCCAAGGGACAACACTTTGCACCGTCCATGGCCATTCGACTGTCGCCGTCCGTGGCGACAAACGCCCTTTCCATGGGTACCACAAGCCCTCACCAGTAGCGATAGTGAATAATTGCCAGGTTTTTTATAAAAAATGTTCATAGGCGCGCACAATTTGCTTGCGGATAGTGTTTACGCCGTGGTAGGCTGCAGCATGTTTTCAGTTTAGTACGGAGTTCTTTTGACTTTTGGTACGTAACGTTCCACGGAAATCCGGCTGAAAACGCAGTAACAGACCGACAAAGTTCGGCAAAAAAAGGAGTTAGAAACAATGGCACAAGGTTCAGTAAAATGGTTCAATGACGCAAAAGGTTTTGGTTTCATTGAGCAAGATGGTGGTCCCGATGTATTTGTACACTTTTCTGCTATCAATGGTGACGGCTTCAAGTCACTCGCAGAAGGCGATCGGGTAGAGTTTGAAATTACCGACGGGCAGAAAGGTCCTCAGGCCGCCAACGTCAACAAGATTTAAGCAATACCTACCTTAAATTCAAAAAAGCCTTGTGCCCTGCACAGGGCTTTTTTTATATCTATCCTCCCGATTCAATCTTCTCAACTCATAAAGTTACGCTTTCCAAACAGCATTAACCTCCCCTTGCCCGTATTGCACCCTCTGTTTATGCCATTACTCTGTTGCATCTGTGTAAAGCATGAGCTACGATAGAACAAAAATTAAACACTGTTCTACAATGGAGGTGAGCATGAGTTCTGAGAGCAATCCGATCCTCACGCGCAAAGAAGGCGCTATCGGCACCATTACCCTTAACCGCCCCGAAGCAATGAACACTTTTACCATTCCCTTTGCGCAGCAACTGAATGCTGCCCTGTGGGAGATGGAACACGATCCGGAAATTCGCGTGATCCTGATCCGCGCTGAAGGCAAGCATTTTTCCACCGGTATCTCGCTCGACCAGTTCAAGAACAAGACCCAGCAGGAGTACCGGGATTTTCTCTATCAGATCGACAGCTTCTACCACACCCTGGCGCAGCTGAATACCGTAACTATTTCCGCAGTGCAGGGGTATGCCATGGCTAACGGCGCCGGGCTGGCTTTTGCGACAGACTTCACTGTTGCAACAGAGAGCACAAAATTCGGCACTACAGCAATCAATGTCGGCCTTATCTGCCTGGGTCCGGCCGTGCCCATGATGCGAATTCTCGGCAAAAAGCGCACCATGGAGATGGTTCTTTGCGGAGAACCCTTCAGCGCCGCCCATGCCCTTGACCTGGGGCTGATTAACCAGGTGGTTGCTGACGATTCACTGGAAGAAGAGGCAGAAAAACTGGCGCACAAGCTCCTGGGGAAAAGCCCGCTGGCGCTACAGATCGGCAAAGAAGGATTCAACCGCATGGCCGACCTCCCCTATCATGCGCAACTCGATGCCATGGACGATCTGTTTGCAACCCTGTGCGGGTGCGAAGATGCAGAAGAAGGGGTCAGTGCGTTTCTGGAAAAAAGAACTCCGGTCTGGAAGGGGAAGTAAATCAGGGATATTTGCCGGGTTGCCTGGCTTATCAGCTGAGCACCCCGGCAGAAATTACTTTTTTTTATTGAAATGGTTACGCCTCTCATCCCCGCTGATATGCATGCCGCAGTGGAGGCAGTGGCGCAGGTACATGGGGATGGGGCCGTTCATGTGAAAAAAATTTCCACATGAGGGGCAGCGGCAGAAAGCCGTGAGATTCGCGGCTATCGCGACTATCACGACCCAGACGCCAAAGAACATCGCGGCTATGCGATCTGACTGCCCCCAATGAAGTACCAACCACATCATCGGAACGTAGATCGCCACCATCGCCCAGAGAAAAAGACGGCGGCGGCGCAAAGTGCGCATCTGCTGGTTATAATCCCGCTTTTTGGTCATAAAATTCTTCTATAATTTCAGATCCCGCGCAGCGCTGTATTCCCGACATATTCCTGAGCTGTGCGCTGTAACTCAAGCATCCTGTTTCTGGTATGTGGACGTATCTGCTGCGCCTTCTGATCCATGGCATGTTCTGGGACAAACTGCTGCAATACCCAGGTGTTTTCCCGTTGCAGCATATTCCCCAGAATATGAATATCCTCAACCTCCACGTATCCGGGCATGCAGGTGGTGCGAAACTCAGACTCTATCCCGGAAGAGGACAGAATTGCAAGCGAGCGATGCAACAGCTCTGCAGCATCAACATTTGCGCCCAGTTCAGGATATCGCGCCGGTGCGGTCTTGAGATCCAGGCTGACAAAATCCAGCAACTCTGCCTGAAGCATATCCTCCAGAACCTGGGGACACAGCCCATTTGTATCCAGCTTGATCAGCATCCCCATCGACTTTAACCCGTCAACCAGAGCAGGCATTTCCGGATCCAGGGTGGGCTCTCCTCCGGAAATCACCACACCGTCGATAAAATTCCGCCGTGCCCGCACCATATCGAGGACATCTTCAGAAGAAATATCCGGATACTGCCCTGGAGTCCTGACCAGAGGGCCATTATGACAGTAGGCACAGCGCATATTACAGCCGGAATAAAATACCAGCGCAGCAATACGCCCCGGATAGTCGAGCAGACTTGTGCCCTGAAATCCTTTGACAGGCATGGCGTCTATCTGTGCTCGCTCTTTTCCACAATATATTCGCGCCGCTGATCGAACTCTTCCTGCTTACCTTTATTCCACTGCTGTACAGGGCGGAAAAACCCGCACACCCTTGAGTATACTTCTGTTTTTTGAGTACATTTATGTTCCAATGTTCTGCTCCTTTCTGGTTTATGCCGCTTCTTCGGTACTGTCGTGCGGGCAACTGAAATGCTCACCGGCGATGTAGCCATGCACCGGACAGATGGTAAATGTCGGACTGATGGTAAAATAGGGCAAGGCAAAATTTTCCGCTATGCGGCGCACCAGCAGACGCGCACTGCGCCAGTCTTCAAGACGCTCTCCCAGAAATCCGTGGAAAACCGTGCCGCCGGTATACCTGGTCTGAAGACCGTCCTGATGCTGCAATGCCTGGAAAATATCATCCGTTCCTCCGACCGGCAGCTGGGTTGAATTGGTATAATACGGCTGCTCACTCCCGGAAGTGTAGATATCCGGGAACTCCTTTTTATCGCGCTGGGCAAGGCGATAACTGGTCCCCTCAGCCGGGGTGGCTTCAAGGTTGTACAGATGCCCGGTGCGATCCTGCAGAGCCTCAAGACGTGTGCGCATAAAATCCAGGGTTTCCTGCGCAAAGGCATGCCCCTGAGGCGTATCGATTCCGCACCCGATGAGGTTGCAGGCGGCCTCATGCATCCCTATCAGGCCTATGGTGGAAAAATGGTTATCCCAGTAACGCCCCTGGCGGGCATGGATACCGGAAAGATAGAACTTACTGTAGGGATACAGACCATCCTCTGTGAAGCGTTCGAGCTGTTTGCGCTTGATCTCCAGCGAATCCGCCGCCAGCTCCATCAATTCTGTGATACGGGCAAAGAACCCATCCTTATCCGCAGCCAGATACGCGGCCCGGGGGAGATTAAGGGTCACCACCCCGGTTGATCCGGTAAGGGGATTGGATCCGAACAGCCCCCCGCCACGCCGCCGCAGCTCGCGGTTGTCCAGGCGCAGACGGCAACACATGGAACGCGCATCTTCAGGATCCATGTCTGAATTGATAAAGTTGCTGAAGTAGGGAGTACCGTATTTGGCGGTCATCTCCCACACCGCCTGAAGGCGGTCGCTTTCCCAGTCCAGTTCTGCAGTTATATTATAGGTGGGAATTGGAAAGGTGAAAATGCGCCCCGAGGCATCCCCTTCCATCATCACTTCACAGAACGCCTTGTTGAACATATCCATTTCCGCCTGGAATTGGGCATAGGTTGCATCCTGCACTGCGCCGCCGATGATAACCCCTTCGTTGGCCATATTGCGGGGTACAGTCATATCCAGGGTGATATTGGTAAAGGGTGTCTGAAAACCGACCCGGGTCGGCACGTTCATGTTAAACACGAACTCCTGCATGGACTGCCTGACCTCGGCATAGCTCAGGGAGTCAAAGCGGATAAAGGGGGCTAACAGGGTGTCCACGCTTGCAAAAGCCTGGGCTCCGGCCGCCTCACCCTGCAGGGTATAGAAGAAATTCACCATCTGCCCCAGGGCAGTGCGGAAGTGCTTGGCAGGAGCGCTCTGCACTTTACCGTAGGCGCCGGTAAAGCCATGCAACAGCAGATCCTTCAGATCCCAGCCACAGCAGTAGACCGAAAGCATCCCGAGATCGTGGATATGGTAATCACCGTCTTTATGTGCCTGTGCCACAGGGGCCGGATAGATTTTATTGAGCCAGTAATTACTGGTGATATTGGAGGCAATGTGGTTGTTGAGCCCCTGGAGTGAATACCCCATGTTGGCATTTTCCTTGACGCGCCAATCCTCCTGGGTGAGGTAGGAATCTATCGCATCAATGGACTCCTGCATGAATGACCTGGTTGCACGCAGCTGCTCACGCTGCTGTCGATACAGAATGTACGCCTTGGCGGTACGCGCATGTCCGGCTTCAATCAGCTCCTTTTCCACCAGATCCTGAACATTCTCAACCGTTGGAACCTGGTTACCCTTGAAGATAACGCTCAGGGTACCTACAACCTGGGCCGCGATTGTTTCAGCCTTATCCATATCGCGTCCACCCACAGCCCGAACCGCCTTCTTTATGGCGGCACTTATTTTAGCAACTTCAAACTCTACCAACCTGCCATCGCGCTTCCGGATATACTGCAACACTGCTCCGCCTCCTGTGTTTGAGATTGTACCCCCTTCAACGCTCAGAATGTAACAAGGGGCGCAGCGGATGTAAAGCACAAGAGCACTATATATGGTGATTTAACCTTTTTCACACACTATATATTGTGGAAAAGCTGTGTTGGAAGCTGTGGAAAAACAGAAGAAAGGGGCGGGATTACACGAAAAAACAGTTAATACAGGACTGTGACAAGAAAGGATCAATGGAGGACATACACAAACGCTCGCGTCATCAGCGAATCTTCCACGACACATGACCGCGCAGCGCCTCGCGGATAAGTTCTATGCACTGGATACAGGCTGGAACTATCTGTGCCACCACAAACAGGGCGATAAAACCTACAAAGGACCACGCCAGAACCTCTGCTCCATCCGCCTTGAGATTGAAACCGGCAAAGCAAACAGAGCCATTCAGCAAAAGCAGGGCGATAGTTAGAATAATAAATGCACAGCGCATATTAACTCCTGTTATATCCGGCATGCCTCTCAAGCAGCATGTTAAGGTTAGTCTCGTTAAATATTCAAAGCAAAAATACACTGGAAGAAGTTTTGCACTTCTGCTACATCTGAAAAGAAGAGTTTTTGGCAATGTAATCTTATTCAATCGAGCGCGGGACAGATAAAATCGTCCCCATGTTCGACTCATGCTCTGCCAGGAGAGAGCTATGGAAGACAACAACCTGTCCGAATATTCCGAGCAGTTGAAGGGGATCCGTAAAAAGCGGTTGTTCCTGTGGTTCGTTTTTGCCTCTTATATCCCGGCCATCGTGCTCGCTTTTACCGTAGGCAACGGTCAGCCTACGGCTATTGTCATCGCAATTATCTGGCTTATCGGTGCGGGTGCGGGCGGAGCCATGGTAAGCTTCAGCCGCTGTCCGCGCTGTAACCAGTTCTTCCATATGCGCGGTATCAGCACTTCCTGGGGACGGCGCTGCCGCCACTGCAATCTTAAGCTCTAAGCGCTGACTATCTTTTAATCTGACGGCTCAGGCGCTGCATTATCTCTTTTTCGCGTTCGATGGCACTGCGTGCGCTGCTCCAGGTGCTGTAGTATTCAAGCCCCAGAATAGTAGATCCGGAGATAATGACTGCGATAACATTAACCTCCAGGGCATTTGCAAAAGCATAAAAAATATAGAACACCGTCAGATAGCCGATATGACTCCAACCGCGATAGCGTTCGTTCTGCTCGCTAAGTCCCCCGATCCCGAGAATCAGAGCGGAGAAACTGTAAACAGCCAGGGCAATATTTATCATCATCGCAGAGGGCGGTTTCCCGAGCAGATCCCTTGTCTGGGGGGACAGATACAGCATGATATTGCTGTCCTGAAAATAGACCGCCGTCAGACTGATGAGCGCAAACACCGCCAATCCCAGCAATCCACGATGGGACAGGCGCCGCAGATCCTCTATATGCGCCTGAATCCGGGCCACCCGTTGCTCAGGCTGACGCAGATCCGCGTTATCTTCAAACTGAGAATGGTTTGACATCCGGCAATTCCTCGCGCATCAGATAAATGCTCTCCGGGCAGAATCGGGGCTGCCTGCCCGTTACCTTTTATTTCTTTTTCGCGTCGCGCAAATGTATTCCCAGCCGACGTATCAGACTGGAGAGATAGCGAAATTCATGGCAGTCATCCGGCTGCCGCTCCTCGTCTATGATACCATTGTCAACCTGTTTCGCATATTCAATAAGGCGGTTGACCGGAAGCAGAACATTGCGTTGGATAACCACCGAAAGCAGCCCGATCGCCAACACAACCACCAGCACCCATACCCCGACAAGAGCTTTAAGAACCCGGCTCAGAGACTGCTCAAGCCCTTTCATCGACATCCCGACATCAACGGTTCCCAATAGAGTGAGATCTGCTTCTCCCGGATGGCACTGAGCGGTGACGCACCCTTCCTGGTTCGGGATGGGGACGGTCATGCCCAGCACCTTCTGACCCGCTTCATTTTCGAAGTAGCGAATGCGTTCATCATTTGAAGGTTCAAGATTCGCGGCTCCATTGTGACATACATTACAGCTTTCCGATTCCAGATCAAGGGTCATCCCAATCTCTTCGCTGTCACGTGCGAATTTAACTTTTCCCTGCTTATCAAAAATACGCAGGTGTTCGACATCCGGATTTTCACCCATATTGCTGACCAGATGACGCAGGGCCATGTGGTCACCTTTGAGCATATCGTAGGAAGTTGAACGCACCAGGGTTTTAGACATGCAGGAGGCACGCTCTTCGGCAGCATCATACGCCAGACTGCGGATATAACCATAGAGCATAACAAAACATAGGGTTACAAACGCAGCCATCAGGATAGACACCGGAACGAGTGTTTTTTTTGCCAAAGGTTGTGACATGTGCAACCTCCATCATAATTAAAAGGCAGCGGAGCACATGCTCCGCTGCCCAGGGCCTTATTCTTTCACGGAAATCAATGGTCGCCGTGCTCCTGCTCCTCCCATCCGGTCCACATCGGCTTGAAATGGGCAAACGGTGTATGCCCAAGGGTAGCCAGGTAGAAATGGGTGGGGATGAACGCTGTCAGCGCACAGGCGAGGAGAAAATGTAACCCCGCTACAACACGTACGCCCCCTACAGCAACCAGAACATTATGAAGTGGTCCCATGTTCAGCAGAATGAGCCCGGTCATGATTATCAGAGGCACCAGGATCATCATAATAACCACGTAGGCCCCTTTTTGCATGGGGTTGAATTTATTTGTCGGCGATTCATGGTGCGGATTTTCCCGGGTACCGGTGAAGTAGTAGAAAAAATAGTACAGCGCCTGCTTTACCACCCCCTGCTTGATATCTTCAGCCGTAGGTACATACAGCTTTATAAGCATCTTCGCAACTACCGCATAGTAGAACAGCCAGAGCAGAAATGAAATCGTGACTACGATTCCCGCGGTATGATGCAGACTGACAGCTGCGCGATATGTGCCGAAAATATTGATATGGTCTGGAAAACGGATTTGCGCTCCTGAAGCAATCAGGGTAACAAAGCCCAGTGCATTCAACCAGTGCCAGATCCGCACCGGAGTCGGGGTAAGATATATACGTTCTTGCATGGCCATAATCTTAGTGATCCTTTCTGCGATTTTTACGTGTCAGAAAACGTATGGTTCCGTGCCCGACAGGCATTGCGAAACCGCCCAGGATAATCAGCAGGCCGATAATATCAAGGGTACGGCTCCTGGTTGCTCCTACCATGTAGAAATCCGGGGTGCCGAAAAGAGCATCCAGCGTTGCGCCTTTTTCGAGGGGCAGGCGCCTATATGTCCCGTCCTCTTTAGGCAGCGCTACATACGATTCCTGCATATTCTCAGGGCCGGCGGCATGACAGTAGGTGCAATCCCAGCGATTATCAAAGGTGGTAAAATTATGCTCTACGGTTTCAGGAGTCATCATTGCCCACAGACGCATACCATGGGTTTCAGTGTTTTCGTAGAATGTATTCAACTCTTCGAGCGAGATTTCCCCGCTGGCATCGGTATCAATAATAACTGCTATATCTTCAGAACCTGTCTGCTCCTGCAGAGCAGTATAGCTGGCGAGCTCATAATCCGTATACGGACGGTCACGGTGACGCAGGTACAGGGTTATGGAAAAATCATCTGATGAACTGTGACAGGTAACACAGGGCACAGCATCAAGATGAATCCCGGTTTCAGGCAGCCAGCGTGAATGCACCTTCTCCATCTGCGCAACGGGATGGCACATATCGCACGAATCATTCATCTGCCGCCCGGACAGGCTTACCGGCGCATAGGCCTGGTGCGGGTTATGGCAATCCACACAGGCAGCATTATCTCCGTGAACACTGGATGAATAAGTTTCATGGATAGAGACATGACAATCTTCACAAGATGATACCACGGCCGCGGTTTCCGCATCAAACGGATGCTCTTCGCTGACTGCATGGCACGCTTCACACCCCATGGCGGCATGTGCGGTGGCCATAAATTTGGTTTCGTCCACGTGGTTCATCTCTCCCACTTCATCGGCGTAATTGTGACACCCCAGACAGTCAGCAGTTTCCATGGCCCACAGGCCGGTACCGCTCCATGCCGTAAGAAGCATCACAACAGTACTGCATAACATGATTTGTCTCATTTTCGTACCGCTGCTCCTTCCTTCATTCCAAACAATCCAATGGATTCATTCAATATGGCCGAATCATTTCGACCCCCAACCTATATACAACCATCATGGATACTTCCAGCGAACCTTTTCACCACCTGATATTCTTGAGAGCGTGACCCGATGGTACTTAAGGCGTAACTCCCTTCGGAACAGGTACTTTCCTGCGAATAGCATCTATGATGAGTATCGATCAAACCATACACAGAATTCTGTACTTAATATTGTTTGTAGGACCGAGGCTTGTCAACATTGAAGCACATGTTTGTTTAAACTGCTTAAACACCTGTAATAACGAGGATAATTAGAATAAAAGCTTCAGTAATTATGCGCTGGCATACAAAACTGTATACTTTTAGCATACAAATTTTCACTTCAACTCAAAATCCGAAGTGCATTTGCATAAAATGCCATGGCAGGGTTTCTTCTGTAATTATCCACGCGGCATATATCATCTGTATTCCCATAATACACTGTACAGTGATGGTTTAAGAGTGTATAAATTTCCCATACAATTTCATTGAGTTTACACAACAGTTAATCTCATGCGTTGCACCGCATGGAATCACAAGTAGTAATGTAGCAGGCATTACCACGGTTTCATGCATATACAGTAAACCCAGTAGATATTTACAAGAGGGCTTCTTCAGATGTCACAATCGCGCATACTTGTCGTTGACGACGAAGCTGTTATCCGCGAAGCACTGCGCCGTATCCTCGAAGGCGCCGGACATAAAGCCACATGCGTAAGCAGTGGACATGCAGCGCTGGAAAAAATCCAGGAGGAATCTTTCAACCTGGTGATAACCGACCTGAAAATGCCGGGGATGAACGGCATTGAAGTGCTTAAATCGATCAAAATTCTGCAGCCGAAAGTACCTATAATCATCATTACCGGATACGCCACCGTCGAAACAGCTGTGGATGCCATAAAACAGGGCGCTTTTGATTACCTCTCGAAGCCATTCACACCGAAGCAGGTTAAAGAGCTGGTGGAAAAGGCACTGGATCACAGCAAAATATCAAACTCCGAAGAATGGGTGGCCAGCAGCAGTGACAACGGCTTCGATCGCTTTATCGGCAACAGTGCAGCCATGCAGAAGGTATTCTCGCGTATCAGTCAGGTTGCCCCTACAGACAGCACGGTACTGATCACGGGAGAAAGTGGCACCGGTAAGGAGCTGGTTGCACGCTCAATCCACGACCACAGTCAGAGAAAGGACAAACCCTTTGTTGCTGTGGACTGCACCGCGCTGGCGGAAAGTCTGCTGGAAAGTGAGTTGTTCGGGCATGAAAAAGGCTCGTTCACCGGGGCTATGCGCACCAAGGTGGGACTGTTCAAAATAGCGGATGGCGGCACCCTGTTTCTGGATGAAATATCAAACATCAGCCTTACCACCCAGGCGAAACTGCTGCGGGTTATTCAGGAGCGTGAGGTCACCCCCATCGGTGGAACAAAGCCGGTTCCCATCGATATCCGCCTGATATCTGCGAGCAATAAAAATCTGCGTGAACTCGCTGACAAGGGAGAGTTTCGCGAAGATCTGTATTTTCGCCTCAACACCATCCCCATTGAACTGCCCCCCCTGCGCGAGCGTAAAGGTGACCTACCCCTGCTGGTGGGCTTTTTCCTGCGTAAGTTTGCCAGTGAAATCGGCAAAGAGGTTAAGGGGCTGAGCCCCGCAGCCATGGCGATGCTGGAACAGCACGATTTCCCCGGCAATGTGCGCGAACTCGAACACATGCTCGAACGTGCCGTGGTTCTGTGCGAGGGGGATATGATCATGCCTGCGGATCTGGGGGTTATAGATGATGAACTCTCAGAGAATATCAGCCGCGGTCAGTATGTACCCCAGACCGCCGAAGAACTGAAGGAGATCAAACGCCGTCTGCGCGAAGAAGCAGTGATCCCGGCAGAGCGCACCTTTATCCTCGAAGCGCTGAAGCGCAACGACTGGAATATAACCAGATCTGCTGAAGATGTGGGAATGCAGCGCCCCAACTTTCAGGCCATGATGAAGAAACTGGGCATTTCAGCACGTGAAAATAAACTCAACGATTAACATGCAGCTTTCACCGTAAGAGCCCCCTTCCGGGGGACTCTTTGCGCCGCTTTTATCCCAGCAGATCACCTAGGGGCAGGCTGATCAGAAAACGCGTCCCTACCCCTTCGGTACTCTCCACTTCTATGCTCCCACCGTGGTTTTTGATTATACCGTATGAGACTGAGAGTCCCAGGCCGGTGCCCTGCTGATCCTTGGTGGAGAAAAACGGATCAAATATTTTGGGGATGTTATCCGCGGAGATTCCGGAGCCGGTGTCGGAAATGGCAATCATCATCTTGTCGCTGTCCTGCCAGGTATCAATATTGAGCTCGCCGCCTTCGGGCATTGCATGCGCCGCATTGAGAAACATATTCATAAACACCTGTTCAAGCTGATTGGGATCAACCTCTATTTCCGGCATCCCCTCAGCGTAATTGCGATTTATGTGTATATCCTGAAAAATCGACTGATGCTCGACCAGGGCCAGGGTTTTATCAATAAGTTTATCAATAGCGGTAAAGCGTTTACTCGGGATGGATTCACGTCCGAAGTCAAGCAGACCGCGAACTATCTCGGCACAGCGCTGGGTTTCATGGGTAATGGTCTGCAGATCACGGCGTAACTCATCATCAATATCGTCACGTTCCTCAGCCATGGATGAATATGTCAGGATCCCGGTAAGGGGATTGTTGATCTCGTGGGCAATGCCGGCCACCAGTTTCCCCAGAGAGGCGAGACGCTCTGAACGCGCCAGATTGCCCTGCATCTCCCGGATCCTCCGGGTGCGTTCCTCAACTTTATCCTCCAGGGTATTGGCCCAGGCTTTTATCTCCTGATGGGATTCACGCAGGCTCTCGGTCATTTCATTGGCACCGGCGGCGAGCAGACCCAGCTCGTCGTTGGATTTAACCTCAATATGTCCGCTCAGATCGCCGGAAGCGATCCGGCGCTGATGTTCAATGATGCGTTGCACCGGAATTATAATGAAACGCTTGGTCAGTATCATAAGTTCCATGAACAGCAGAATCAAAAGCACACATACGAGCACAATAAAGAAGTTGCGGAAGGCATCCACCTGTTGCATGCGTTTTTTCAGGGATATCTGCACATCGAGGATGCCGAGAAGTTCTTTATCCGGCGGATGCACATGGCACGCGGCATTATAACATGAAGGGTCATTGTAAATGGGTTTGGTTACACCCAGAAAGGTTTCTCCGTTCTCATCTTCAAAAGTGCGCCCACGCGCCGAAGAGGGGATTTGAGCGAGGGGCTCATCATTACCGATATGACAGGCATTGCATCCCTCTGAAGACAACGCCAGAACCTGTCCCTTCTCACCGCTGTCGGTGGAGTAGTTGATCACCCCTTCTTTATTGAACAGCCTGATACGCCTAATCCCTTCCATGGAGGCAAGTTCACTGATCATCCGGTGCAGCATCTCATGATCATCGTTGAGCATCAGATAGTGATTGGCCCGTACAATCGCTTCGCTCAGATAATCCGCATCATGAAGGGAGTTTTCCAGAGTGAGCTGACGCTGCAGGCGGACATTCACAACGACAAAAACCAGCGACGCCGCTACAAACAACGCGCTGATCACCGCCATGAACTTAAACAACAGAGATGTTTTGACCTTTTTCATATAATGCCTGAACCTCCGTCCGCGTTAGGAGCCTGTCGGACTTTCTATGAATCGGCTGCAAAACCGTCTGGCCGGTTCATATTTCCGATCCTTTTCGACAAATAGCTACGGCTATTCGTCTTCAAACGATCGAAAATCTGTCCTCGACCAGTCACTTTTTCGCTTCGATCCGTAAAGCCCGACAGACTCCTAGAGCATATCTTTTTAAAGCCCACTCACATACGTCTGGCATAACGTGCCAGGAGAACACCCGCCGCCACCACACACAGCCCCACACATACGAACAGATATCCCAGAGTACCCGCCCGTCCTATATTGCTTATCTCCATGTGGGCGCAAAACGCTATCAGATACACTCCGAACAGAGCTCCAACTCCACCAACGAGATTCAGTATCAAACCTAAATACGCAAAGAAAGTTCCATGTTTAAACATCAGCGCCCCAATAAGAAAAGGGCGACACAAAGGCCGCCCTTTTCTTATAGCATAGTTTTGCTCTGAGATTAACGATTAGTGCCCGCCGTTAAGCATAGCGAACACAATCAGGACAAACAGAGTAAGCCCGATTGCCACCGCAATGAACCCGAAGGTTTTGAGGGCAATGTTGTACAAAGAACTGGATTTCTTAGGTTTCAGGAATTGCTCCGTTATACCCATTTCCTCGTAACGCTTCCACTGATCTCCACGCTCCTCGACAAACTCCTCTTTCTCCATCTCGCCGTTGAAGACCACAAAGTCCATGGGGAACTTCTCCGGACGCAGATGAGTATTAAAGAAATGCACCGAGAAGATAAAGCCTGTGGCCAGCAATGCCTCATCCGAGTGGACAATGGTAGCCACATTAAACACCCAACCGGGGAGAAACATGCCGAAAAACTCGGGGAACCACAGCATCAGACCGGAACCACCGATGGCAAACATACCCCAGAAGACCGCGATAAAGTCGAATTTCTCCCAGTAGGTCCAGCGCTCAAACGTGGGTTTCTGCCCCTTACCGAGAAACCAGCGCACCATAGCGGTAACATCACGGATATCGCGGAAGGTGGGCATCAGAGAATCGGGTCCGAAGAGACGCTGCAGCCACATCCCCTGAATATCCTTGCGGATAAACAGGAAGTGGAAGCTCAGCACCAGGGCCATGCCGAAGTACACAAAGGTAATGCCCGCGCCGATACGGTGGAGGAATGCAGCATTCCCGGTGCCGCCGAGCATGTCAATCATGAACTGGGCCCAAGGCTGGCCGGAGAACTTAATCGGCAGCCCGGTTATGGAAAGAAGCAGGAAACTGATGATAACCAGCAGATGCATAAAGATGTGCTTACGCTCAAAACGCCTGTACACCTTGTGCCCATCCGGAATGTGGATGTGCGCTTCACCCTTTGCAAGCGCCTCCTTTTTCTCCTTGTTCTCTTTAATACCACGAATCATCCACAGAATGGAATGGAGCCAGAACACGGCAAACGTACTCACCAGCAGAGTGGTCATGGCCCAGAAGGTTATCACCAGAACCGGGTAACGATCAAAGTCGTGGTAGTTGCCATGCGCATAGAACTGCCCGAACAGATATGACGAACCCTCATGGCACTGACCGCAGGTCTGCGCACGATTGTCATCATGAACCGAGGATTCCGGATTATCTGACGGTAAAATCCCGTGGCTGCCATGGCAGTCTGCGCAGGTTGCGGTAATTTCAGGATCGCCGAGCTTGTATCGTTTGCCGTGATAACTTCCGAGATAGGTATGCACAATATCGGTGCGCATATCATTGCGCTCCATCATCTCTTCATTATCATGGCACTTGATGCAGACACTGGTACCAAACTTACGCTGGGTTTTGGTATCGGCATTGGAAAGAGACATGACATCGTGCACCCCATGGCAGTCGGCGCAAGAGGCACTGTCCTGATTGCCTGATGCAACACCCTGACCGTGAGCTGAAGTGTTATACGCTTCTGCATCATGGCAGGTGGAGCAGGCATCAACTACACTCTGCTTAGACTTCTCTCCACCATCGACTGTATGGATGGAATAGTGACACGCTACACAGCTTAGCCCCATCTGCGCATGCACACTGTCATCATGCTGCTGTGCGACATCGCCATGGCAGGAGCTGCAGTCCACCGGCTCCGGCATCTCTTCCATAGACATGTGCGCATCGACATCTTCGAGTACGTGGCAGTCAACACAGCCGATACCGCTCTGACCATGGGCCGAATTGGCGAAGTCGTGCGAACTCACGACATCCTCGTGACACATCATACAGGTGTCAGTATCAGCCAGAACCGGCTGCAATCCCCCCACCAGCATTACGGCTGCGATGGCAAGCAGCGTAAACTTCCAGCAAACCCCTCTCTTCATGCACAATACTCCTTCATTCTGTGTATGCAATTGCGCATCGATACAGCAACGATGCAGCGCCTACCCACCATGACATGGCGTCAGGACTTTCCTGACCCAGACAGCACAGTGTATGTTTTTTTTATACAGACGGCTTAGTACCATAGCATTAAAGCTGAAGTCAAACTGAATCGGCCTGCGCCGGCGCCTTAAGGCAAATATTCATGTTGGCATACATAGGGGAAAAACTACGCGGTTTTAATC
>JBNGCY010000018.1:0-15457 GCA_049975505.1 Desulfuromonadaceae bacterium
ACCTCACCCGCATCCACGACAAAGATGAAGACGAGCTTTTACGCTATGCCCTGAATGAAGCTATTCGCATCAGCGCAAGCAAAATCGGATATCTGCATTTTTACTCGGAATCACGCCAGGTTCTCACCTTCATTCTTTGGGATGATTACAGTTCGGAACAGTGCCATGGCACGGATAAAGGCAAGGAGATCTCCCTGAATATGACCGGAATATGGGCCGACTCCATCCGCACCCGGAAGCCGGTGGTACACAACAATTATGCGGCAGTGGTACGCAAAAAAGGGATCCCTGCCTGGCATATCCCAATTACACGTCACCTCAGTGTCCCCATCTGGGATGGCGACGCGATCGTGGGTATTCTCGGGGTGGGAAATAAAGCAGAGGCCTATACTGACGCAGATATTACTCAACTCTCACTGTATGCCAACAGCGTGTGGGAGATTCTCAAGAACACCCGTGCAGAGGCAGAACTCAACATCTACCGCAATCAACTCGAACATCTGGCGGAAGAACGCACTGCCGCGCTGAAGAAGCGCACCAATGAACTGGAACACTCCCAACGTGAACTAAAGCACCTGCTCGTCGATATCAACTCGGCCCGACATGAACTGGAGCAGGCCAACGCCAGGCTGCAGGAGCTTGATCGATTGAAAGCGATGTTTATCGCCTCCATGAGCCACGAACTGCGCACCCCGCTCAACTCGATCATCGGATTTTCCAGCCTGGTGCTCAACGGCATGAGCGGCGATATAAATGCCCTCCAGCGGGAACAGCTTGAGCGTGTCCACCGCTCCGGCAGACATCTGCTCGCCCTGATTACCGATGTCATAGACATCTCGAAAATAGAATCGGGGCGTGTTCAGGCCTATCCCACCGCCTTCAACCTTACGCAGGTACTCGAGGAGGCATGCGCCAGCATGGATGTACAGCTCAAAGATAAAAATCTGCGCCTTGAAACCGCGCTGAAATCGGTTGAAGGGGTGGAGATGTATACCGACCGCAAACGTCTGCACCAGTGTGTACTCAACTACCTGAGTAATGCGGTCAAATTCACCCCTGAGGGGGAAATCACTCTCAGTGCCACTATTGATACGGAGAGTGACGAAATTACCATCAGCGTATGTGACCGCGGCATCGGCATTGGGGCTGAAGACCTTCAACACCTGTTCCAGCCCTTTTCACGTCTGGATACGCCCCTGAAAATCACCACCACCGGAACCGGTCTGGGGTTGTACCTGACCCGTAAACTTGCACATGAAGTCCTGGGCGGTACAGTGTGGGTGGAGAGTGAACCAGGGGTGGGGAGCTGTTTCTACCTCAAAATTCCACGGAGAATCGGCAATGAGTGAAGTTCTGATCATCGAAGATAATCCCGACAACCTGGCCCTGATTGAATTCATTCTCCACAGCGAGGGTTACACAGCCAGGGTCGCGACCACAGGTCCTGAAGGGGTGGAACAGGCTCTGAGTTCTGAATTCGCTTTTATTGTTCTGGACATTCAGCTCCCCGGCCTTGAAGGAACCGAAGTGCTGAATATGATCCGCAAACATGAACGCGCATGTCCGGGCAAAACTCCTGTGCCCATAATTGCCATGACCTCATACGCCATGAGTGGAGATCGCGAAAAACTCCTCGGCGCCGGGTGCACCGGGTATATAGAAAAACCCATAGAGCCCATGGAAGTGATGCAGCAGATCAGAGATATTCTACAGGATCAAATATGAAGATACTCATTGTAGAAGACGATCCTGATTCGCGCGTGATGATGGAGAGTATCCTGAAGAGTGGCGCACATCAGGTGATAAGTACCGCCAACGGAGTTCAGGCCCTCACAAATGCGCGCCGTGAACAGCCGGATCTGATTATCTCGGATATCATGATGCCGGAAATGGACGGTTTTGAATTGTGTTACACCCTTAAACACGATCCGGAACTCGAACATATCCCGGTGATCTTCTGTACCGCCACCTATGTAGACAGCGCCGATGAACGTCTGGCGCTGCAGTTGGGTGCAGAGCGCTTCATGCTCAAACCGATTGAGCCGCAGCAGCTCCTTGATACTGTAGCTGAATTTGAGCATCAGCGCCCGCCCCGGGAGCGCGCTTCACGTCCACAGATGCAGGACCATCTCGGGCATGAAGAATTCCTGCGCAGATACAATCCACGTATAACCCGCAAACTCGACGAAAAAATCCGCGAACTCGAGCTGTATAAAAACATCTACCACAACAGCAGTGATCTGTTCTGCATTTTAAGCCCCTCCGGCACTGCCCTGCAGGCCAACTCGGCATTCAGGCGTTTTTTCGCCTGCACTTCCACTGAAGAACTTAAACACCTGAACCTTGGTGACTTTATCCTCAAACCGGATTTTTGCGAACTGCTCACAACCGTACAGAGGCATAAGCCCTTTCAGACTGAAGTCAGAGCGCTCACCCCTGCAGGCGCTGAGGCGTGTCTCGATATCTCCGCACTGACTTTTGTGGATGAAAACACGAACCTTAATGCAATCGTGGTACAGGGACGTGACATAACCGAGCGCTGTCGGCATGCAGAGGAGCTTGAAATGCTGCGTCGCCTCATTGATATCTCCAATGATGCGATATTCGTCATAAACGCCGACGATGGAACATTTAAATATGTTAACGACCGTGCCTGTGAGCGCTTGGGTTATACGCGACCCGAATTGCTCGATCTGCACGTTATGGATATCGTAGTCGAATTCAACACCATGGAGGATTGGCACGCCCATGTGAATCACATGCAGCATAACCCCGCAGCGGTGTTTGAAAGTGTGCATATCTGTAAAGACGGCTCTCATCTGCCGGTGGAGGTGAGCATTATGCACGATCAGAGCAAAGAACACCCGCCCCTGATCTCCGCCGTGGCACGTGACATAACAGAGCGTCTGCAGGCAAGAAAACAGCACAAGAAACTCGAAGCGGAGCTGAATCAAGCGCGAACCATGGAGGCCCTGGGAACCCTGGCGGGAGGGGTCGCCCACGATTTCAACAATATTATCGGCGCCATCAGTGGCTACACCGAAATGGCACAACGCAATCTGCATACCCCCGCCAAGGTGGAGACCTGTCTGGCCCAGGTTAGCAATGCCTCTCACCGTGCGCGCGATCTGGTAAAACAGATCCTTGCTTTCAGCCGCCGTTCTGAGCAGAATCTCAGCCCAGTGCGGCTGGAGGATATTATCCGCGAGGTTCTGGATCTGCTGCGCCCCAATGTCCCTGAAGGGATCAGCATCGAGTTCACCAACGCAAATCCGGACACCACTGTAATAGCGGATCCGGGCCAGATGCATCAGGTGATCATGAATCTGTGTACCAATGCCCTGCATGCGATGGAGGAGCACACCCGCGGAACCCTGCGCCTGAGTGTGGATAAAGTGCCTATAAACGGAGCAGAACGCTCTGCGCTCTTCGGCCTTGCCCCCGGCACCTATATACAGCTTCAGGTACACGACACCGGCTCAGGCATGGATGAAGAAGCTCGGGTCAGATTGTTCGAACCCTACTTTTCTACGCGAAAAAAACAAGGCGGCACCGGCCTCGGCCTGGCCGTGGTGCATGGCATCATCAAAGGTCTGAGCGGATCTATCAAGGCGGATAGTGCTCCGGGGCAGGGCAGCGTATTCAGCATACTGCTCCCCGCTGCACATCCGGAGTCAAACCCTCTGGGAGGCCCGGAGGAAAAAGAGATCAGCCCCGGAGGCGCGCGAAAGGATGCGGAGCAAAACACCTCACCCGGCCACGTACTCGTAGTGGATGATGATGAAGCCACGGCGAATCTGACAGCCAGGATGCTGGAGGCCCATGGATACGCGGTCACCTGCATTACTTCAAGCCCTGAGGCGCTGGAGGTATTCAGGCGGCACAAAGATCGCTTCATCATACTGATCACTGATTATGCCATGCCGGATATGAGTGGAGTTGAATTAGCCAGACAGGTGCGCCGGATACGCACCGATATCCCTGTAATTATGTGCAGTGGCTACTATGCCGGTGAAGAACAGCGCGATGCATGTGCTGCGGGCATAGAGATGGTTCTTAACAAACCCCTGCAGGACTACCAGCTGACCCTGGCGGTTGACAGTATTCTAAGTACCCGGAACAGAAAAGCCTGAGGTGGAGAAACGGCGCATTGCGCGCCGGATCGGGGTTCAGGCGCAGACATTCAGCACCTGTTTTACATCAGGAGCCTGCAGCTCCCGGAAATGGAGCTGCAAGCTCTTCAAGTGAATTTTGTCAGCAGTTGCATTCCTCTTTGCTGCAGCACTGGGTATATTTATCCACCAGCACCACAAATTCCCCCAGAATGGGGTCGTAGTATTTCAACTGGCCCGAGGCTATGTTGTAATACCATCCGTGCAGGCTCAGGCGTCCACTCGCGACACGCTCCTTTACCCAGGGGAAGGTAAGGAGATTGCGCAGGGATACGAGAATGGCCTCTTTTTCACACGCCCGCGCCTGCTTCTCAGGCGATGCGTCCGGCATCTCCTGCAGAACCTTGTCGCGCGCGGCGGCAGCGATATTAACCCAGTTACCGATAAATTCCCCTACAGGTTCCTTTCGCGCAGATTCAAGCAGGGCTCCTATTCCGCCGCAGTTGGAGTGCCCCATAACAATAATGTCGGACACCTCCAGATGGCATACGGCATATTCAATGGTTGAGCTGACCCCGTGATAATCATCATTCCCACGCTGGAGCGTGGGAACGATCAAAGTTGGCGATATTGCGCAACACAAACAGATCGCCGGGGTTACATGCGGTCAGCAGGGCCGGATCCACCCGGGAATCACAACAGCCGATAAGCAGTGCCTGGGGATTCTGCCCACAGCGCAGGCGCTCGGCCAGTTCAGGACTGGCGCCGAAATACTGTTTTTGAAAGTCGGTGAATCCTGTAATCAGGTGGGTTACATCTGCCATTGATTCACTCCTCGAAAAAACACAGGGGTTCAAAACCTCGATCAACGCCTGAAGCAGTATTTAGGCACATCAAGGAAGGATATCTTACCTGCACCTTCAGTGAATTTAAAGGATAAAACCGCAGTCGGTTCCACAGAATGTTTATCCTGCTGCACACCTCGACACATGTGCTTTCATCCTTTATACTGCTTGGGCAGGCATCCATTTGTGCCGATCATATTCGGCAGTGCACCCCGCAACGAAATAACAGGAGGATGTATGCCCGAATCCACTCAGCAACAGCGCCAGATATGGCTGATATTCTTTTTTCTGGGCACCATAATGCTCAACTTTCCGTTTCTGCAAATATTCAACCGCCTTGAAACCGTTTTCGGTATACCGTTGCTGGTTGGATATTTCATGGTAGGCTGGCCCATATCCATTGTGGTTATCTATCTATTCTGCCGCACTCTGGAACACAACGACAGCACTTCTGATGACTAACTTCTGTGCGCGGAGCGCCATATGAGCGTACAACTGATAAGTGTTATTTCACTTACCTACTTTCTGCTCCTGTTCGGCATTGCGGCATTTGCGGTGCGTCAGCGCAAAAATGGGCGGGGTATTATATCCAATCCCCATGTGTACTCGCTCTCGCTCGCGGTCTACTGTACATCGTGGACCTATTACGGCAGTGTGGGGCGCGCAGCCACAAGCGGCCTTGATTTTCTTACCATTTACACCGGCCCAACCCTGGCATGTTTTACCTGGTGGTTTCTGCTGCGCAAAATCATCCGCATCAGTAAAGAGCATAATATCGTCAGCATTGCCGACTTCATTGCGAGCCGGTATGGGAAATCCACCTCTCTCGGCGCTCTGGTGACCATTTTTGCGGTATTTGGAATTGTCCCCTATATCGCGCTGCAGCTCAAAGCGATCACCTACAGTTTTAACCTCATGTGCAGTGACGAGGGGGAAGCCCTTATGTATCTGCATCCGGCCTATCCATTCATCCCTGAATATATGGATACAGCTCTGATTGTCGCAGTTTTACTCGCGATATTCTGTATCTTCTTCGGAGCTATGCGCCTGGACAGTACCGAGCGCCATGAAGGGCTGGTTGCCGCTGTGGCATTTGAATCCATAGTGAAGCTGATCGCGTTTCTGGGCGTGGGAATATATGTGTGCTATTTCCTGTTCAACGGCTTTGCGGATGTCTTCGCTCAGTTTCTCCAGCAGTTCCCTGAGCGCAGCAACTTATTCATCCTTGGAGATGAAACCGCTCCGGCTGCCAAGTGGTTTACCATGACCACCCTTTCCATGTTCGCGATTATGCTTCTGCCCCGCCAGTTTCACATCATGGTTATCGAGAACTCGGATATTTCCCATATCCGCACCGCAATGTGGGCGTTTCCGGCATATATGTTTCTGATCAATCTGTTTGTCCTCCCCATCGCTCTCGGAGGGCTGATTCACTATGATGGGCATACGGTTATGGCCGATTACTTTGTTATCACCCTGCCTTTGCACAATAATCAGGTCGCCCTGGCGACCCTGGTGTTTATCGGCGGGCTTTCCGCTTCGGCCGGAATGGTGATGCTTGAATCAGTGGCATCGGCAACTATGATTCTGAACAATCTGGTAATGCCGCTGATTCTGCGTTTGAATCTGCGGCAGCCGGATATCTCCAGGACTTTGCTGAATATCAAGCGTATTGGGATAGCCTCGGTTATCTTCCTGGGATATTTCTACTACCAGATTCTCGGAGAAACCGAAGCACTGGTGGATATCGGCCTTATATCCTTTATGGCTGCAACCCAGTTTGCCCCTTCGTTTATCGGCGCCCTGTACTGGGAACGCGCTAACGGACGCGCAGCCGCAACCGGTCTGATCTTCGGTTTCGCCATCTGGTTGTACACCCTGATTGTGCCCATCTTTGTGGAAGCCGGCTGGCTTACTCAGGATCTGATGAAACACGGATTGTTCGGCATCGAGGCGTTGCGTCCTACAGCGCTGTTTTATCTCGATAATCTTGATGTGTGGTCGCACTGTCTGTTCTGGTCCATTTTCTTCAATGTAGGCAGTTATGTGGCTATTTCGATTGTGAGCGCACCCACATCGGCTGAGGCCGCCCAGGCCATGCGTTTTGTGCGCGCGGCGACATGGAAACCGGAAGCCAAAGAAAAAAAACGTATCAGTAAGGCCCCCACAGTCATTGAGTTTGTCGATCTGATGGCAAAGTTCATCGGAGATAAGGCGGCCAACAAAGCGATATCTGAATACCTCGGCGACCGGGAGATCGATGAAAAGGGGAGCCTGTCGGAATATGAAATCCCGAGCCTTAAACGCTTCACCGAAAAGACCCTGGCCGCCTCGGTTGGTGCGCCGGCAGCGCGCATCATCATCGAAAACTATCTGCAGGCGCGGGGAAGTAAAATGGAAGATGTATTCAACATCTTCGGCACCGTAAGCCTGAGCCGCGATGCAAGCCGGGAACAACTCAGCGTTCTGTACGAAGTTGCAAATCTGATCAACAGCGGGAAATCCCTTGACGGCATCCTCGACAGCATCCTTGATCTACTCTATCGTCAGTTTCGCTTCGATCTGTGTGCCATCAGGCTTCTGGATAAGGAGACCAATCTCCTGCGGGTACGCAGCTATAAAGGACTGGATTCAGAATTTCTCTCCCACGCTGATCGTGAGATCAATATGGATACCTGCATAGGCAACGCCTTTATCAATAACAAGGTGGTTCTTGCAAACGATTCCGACTGTGCGGACAAACCGGCATCCATCGCCATTGTACGTGAATTGAAGATTAAATCATTTGCCCATGCCCCCATAATCGTGGAAGGTCAGCCCGTAGGAGTGTTATCCTCCTATTCACGCTATGCCAAAGGTATTTACACCGATGAGTTCATAGAGTTGTACAAAAATATCGCTGCCCAGATCGGCATCGCCTACCGCAACTCGATTCAGACGGCTCAACTCATCGAAGCGAGTGAGCAGCAGAAACAGCTAAAAATCGCCGAAGATATTCAACTTGATCTGCTGCCGAAAAAAATGCCCGAAATTGAGGGCCTGGATATAAGCGGCATATGTGTTCCGGCCAAGCAGGTCGGAGGGGACTATTACGACTTTATAATCCACGAAAACGATCTTGATATTGTGATTGCGGATGTCTCCGGACACAATATAGGCGCGGCGCTGCTCATGGCTTCAACTCGGACGTTTATTCAGGCGCACAGTCAGCAGATGTTCCCCCCAAGGACCACTCTGGAAACCCTTAACAGCTTTCTCTACAAGGACTTAAGCAGCTCTGAGTTGTTTATCACCATGTTTTACCTGCGCTATGAGCTCAAGAAGAACAACCTGATTTATGCCAATGCCGGCCACAACCAGCCCCTGATATATCGCCGCAAGAGTGACAGCTTTGATCTGCTGGACGCCGAGGGGATGATCCTGGGTATTTTGCCCCAGGTGAAATTTGAGGAGAAAAAAATAGCTGTAGAGTCAGGTGATATTCTAGTAATGTATACCGATGGAATTGTAGAAGCTCAGAATAAACGCGAAGAGCTCTTTGGACTTGAGCGCTTCAAGGAGCTTATCCGTGATAACAGCACGAAGAACAGTAACGAGATTATCAATGAGACGCTGGAGGAAACCCGTTTATTCCAGGGTAAGCGCCATTTTAATGACGATGTAACCATGGTTGTAGTTAAAATCAATTGAATTTCATGACACACGGAAGGGAGCAGCTCATGATTGTAACTTCGAAGGACTTTGACAAAGCAGTAGTAATGAGCATCGAAGAGGAACGTCTGGATGCACACAACAGCAATGAGCTCAAAAGCCAGCTTATGAATCTGTTTGAAGAAGGGAAAACGAATATAATTATCGATCTGCAACATGTGCGCTTTATCGATTCTTCCGGCCTCGGAGCTCTGGTTTCCGGCTTTAAGAATGCGGGTTCGCGCGATGGCAGCGTTAAATTATGCGGCCTGCAGAAACAGGTGAAATCGATGTTCGAGCTCACCCGCCTGCACCGGGTTTTTGAAATTTTCCCCACTGAAGAGGAAGCCTTGGCAAGTTTCTGATTTGTGGTATGGTTAATTGCACAGGATGGACAGTTTTGCTAGAAAATCTGTCCATCCTAAACCTGTCTTGTTGGGATGGATATATATGAAGAATCTGCTGGAAGTTGACATTAAAGTTCCTAATCAGACCAGATATCTGCGTCTGATAGGTGAGATTGGTGAAGATATAGCTGGCGCCCTGGAAAAATTCAATGACTCCGATCCGGAGGAATTAGCGTATCACATCAATCTTGTTCTGACCGAAGCGATGGCAAATGCGATCAAGCACGCCAACAAAAACGACCCCAACAAGGATGTACACATTTCCATCAACCTTACGGAAGACCAACTCTCTATCAAGGTGTATGACCAGGGTCAGGGCTTTGATATCAGCAATACCAACATGGAAACTCCGGATCCGGAGCTGGACCACGGCAGAGGTGTGTTCCTGATAGGCAGCCTGATGGACAGCGTGACTTATCGGCGTTGCGAAAACGGGAACGTGCTGGAGATGTACAAATCGCTGCGCAAAAGCAACGCCAATGGAACAATGCAGACACAAAATAATCCCGTGTCTTAGCCCACAGGGTTATGCGCAAGGGTAAAATGCGCTCTATTCCTCCGGCATTGCAAAACGTTCTTCAACCACCTTTACAAGATGGGTATGGCTTTCAATTCTTACGCCTCCATCCCACTGATACGAGAAAAACTCGACCCCGGCAGCCTGCGCGGCCTGCATATCATATTCTGAATCGCCAAGATATACCATGTGCTCCGGGCGACACTGCATCAGCTCCGCCACGCGAAACAACATATCCGGAGCCGGCTTCGGACGCGCAACATCCATACTTGTCACCAGGTGGGTAAAATACCCTTTCAGGTCAAAATGCTGCACAATATCCAGCATGCTTCCGCGCCTGTTGGTGGCAACTGCCAGAGGCAGGCACCGGGACAGATGGCATAAAGCCTCGTGCAGGCCGGGCTCGGGAATCAGGTTCGGGAAAAAATTCGCGTAATTGATCTGCTGCGCAACCCGCATGGCATCCTCGACCAGATCCTCGCCCAGCAATGCGGCAAATACCTGCGGGCTGGAGCCGATATGGCACACCCTGGCGCGTTCATCATCGACCGATTCGATGGGCTCGAGCTCAAAATGCTCCAATACGGCATTGTAAAAGGCCAGGTTTGCAGCCATGCTGTTAAAGAGCACGCCGTCACAGTCAAATATCAGAACCCGAAGCTGATGCATACCTCTATTTCACCGTTTCCCGGCACCGGTTTGTTTTCTGTTGAGCAGCCACACCCCACAGCAGCCTATGGCGAACATGGGGATGGAGAGCAACTGCCCCATACTCAGCGCGCCTGCGACAAAGCCGAGGTGTGCATCGGGCTGCCGATAGAATTCGAGCACGAAACGTATGAGGGCATATGCCGCAATAAAGGTGTAGAACACACTCCATGCCGCACGGGCATGGCGGCGCGCGAGAACCAGAATGGAAAACAGCAGCGGTCCTTCACACAGCGCCTGATATAACTGACTTGGGTGGCGGGGCTGCCCCCCTGCGCCTGGGAACACCATCCCCCACGGAACGTCGGTTACCCGCCCCCAGAGCTCGGCATTGATGAAATTGCCGATGCGTCCGAAGAACAATCCGAAACAGGCCGCGATTACCAGAGAATCTGCAACAGGGCCGATGGCAAGAGCGCGCCGGCGGCAGAAGATAAACACAGCAACAACTACACCGAGCAAGCCGCCATGAAAACTCATGCCCCCTTCCCAGATATGCAAAATCTCCAGCGGATGCTGAACATAATAGGACAGATTGTAAAACAGGACATATCCCAGGCGTCCACCAAGGACAACCCCGAATACCCCGGCAAACAGAAGATCTCCCACGCCCTCGCAACTTAAATCCAGGCGCTGGTGTTTCACCTGGCGGCACAGGTAGAGATAGGCACTCACAAAACCCGCCAGATACATAAGACCGTACCAGCGCACCGCCAGGGGACCGAACTCAAATGCGACCGGGTCGATATCAGGAAACTGAAGCATGATTTATACCTGCATGGGAAAGCGCTGCGATAAAATCAGCAGGAAGAGGAGCGCTGAGATTCAGGAGGCTGGGGTTATCGCAGGGGTGCGGCAATTCAAGCGAAGACGCGTGCAACATGGCACGTCCAAGGTTGATATCGTTAATGCGCGCAGGCCCACCGTAGAAGGTGTCCCCCAGGATGGGCCATCCCGCTTCACTAAGATGCACCCGTATCTGGTGAGTTCTGCCCGTGAGTATCTCCACTTCAAGCAGCGCGCAGACATCGCTTCGATCCAGAACCCGATAGTGGGTAACCGCCTCCTTGCCGCCCTGACGCACCGACTTCATCCTGCCACTGGCGCGATGACGTGCAAGCATAGAGGTGATGGAACCTTCGGCCTGCGGCGGACATCCGGCCACCAGCGCCAGATAGACCTTCCTGACTCTGCGCTGGGTAAAAGCAGCGGTCAGATTTTTATGACTGTGCTTATGGATGGAAAAAATCACCACCCCGGAAGTATCGCGATCAAGGCGCTGCACCATGGCGAGTTCCGGTTTAATATGGCGGCGATTCGGATCACTCAGATAGTGAAGCAACGCCTCATACACTGTCCCCTTGTAGCGCGCCGGGGTCGGCTGAATAGCGATTCTGGCCGGTTTGTTCAGGGCGAGTATATACCTGTCGCGATAGATGACATCAGCAGCACTGAGCCGATATGGTTCGAGCTCGCGCCCATCGATAAAAATTTCTATCTCAGCGCCTGTTTCCGGGGTCAGGGCGCACTTGCGCACTCTCCGCCCCTGCAGATGCACCCCGCCGATATCAATCAACTTACGGACATAAGTGCGGGACAAATCATCACACGACAAGGCGATTATCTGGTCAAGACGCTGGCCGCCTAACTCCGGGGACACCTTGATATGATAATGTTCGGGCGCACCATATTCGCCGAGTTCCTTCATCACGCGTAACCGCCCTGCTTATTAATCTCCATCCACACGTTGACGCAGCTCTTTGCCAGTTTTGAAGAAAGGCGCCTTTTTAGCCGGGATATGGATAATTTCTCCGCTTTTGGGATTACGGGCCTGGCGCGGATCACGCTCACGAATGGAAAAGGAACCGAAACCGCGAATTTCCACCCGATCTCCGCCAGCAAGGGCCTGGGTGATGGAGTCAAATATGGTGTTTACCACCTGTTCCGACTCTTTTTTGCTTAACGGGAGATCGACATCAGCCAGTTGTTCTATCAATTCACTTTTAGTCATTTCCAACAACACCTCTATGGTTAAATGGCACTGCAGATGGGAATTATGCTCTACCATCCGAATTTGTATTTTTTACGAACATATCAGGAATCAGTGTTCCACAGCATCTGCAACTTCCCCTGCTGAGCCTGATGCAAATACAGGCTCAATGACGCTGCGGTACGCTTAAGTATCATATCCAGAATGCTCACAGATTCAGGTTTGGGATACACCACTTTCGGCTCACCGCTAATACCTGTCCGGCGCGCACTGTATTCGATAGCAGCCTGCAGCCCACCCAGTTCGTCCACCAGACCGAGTTCCATGGCCTGACGCCCGCTGAATATACGTCCGTCGGCAAGTTCCTTCACCGTCTCAATATCCAGATTGCGCCCACTGGCCACATCTTCCACAAACTGCTGATAGACATCGTCAATCAGAGCCTGGAGCAAATCCTGTTCTTCGGGTGTCATCTCCCGCACCGGAGAGCCGATATCTTTGTATTTTCCACTTTTAATCACGCGCCGGTGGAGACCTATTTTTTCCAGCAGATCGGCGATATCGGGAAACTCCATAATAACCCCGATACTTCCAGTTATGGTTCCGGGATTGGCAAACACATGTGCCGCCGGTGCGGCAATATAGTATCCGCCCGAAGCTGCTACCGAACCCATGGAGACCACTACCGGTTTACTTTTGAGTTTTTTCACTGCAGCATGAATTTCCTGCGTCGGCCCGACACCGCCGCCGGGCGAATCAACCCGCAGAACTACAGCCTTGATGCTTTCATCACGCTCAAACGTGTTGAGATCATCAACAACCTGTTTCGCATCGGTTATCGGACCCTGAACTTCAATGACGCCTACCTTATCCGTCAGGCCGAAACCTTTGTTGTCACTGTATATGGAACTGACAAAAAAGATCAGGGCGGCAAACACGAGAAACAGCAGGGCAAAGGCCCCTATTACGCTTATGATTGGCTTGACGTTCATGTAATTTCCGAAAAAAAAGCCCCTACTGCAGCAATAACAGTAGGGGCAGGAGTGTAGAAGCAGTTACCTAGTCATTATCTGAAGAGTCGAATGCCCCTTTTAGCAGATCGCCAAGGCTTGAGGTGGCTTTTTTCTGTGCCCCCATATATTCTTCAACTTCAGCTTTTTCCTTACGCTCCGACATGTGCTTGATAGACAGAGCTATCTTGTGCTCCTGAGTATCCACATGCAGAACCACGGCTTCGAGTTCGTCGCCCACGCTGGCGAAATCCTTGGGAGACTCAACCTTCTCCTTGCTGATTTCGGATACGTGAATAAGACCTTCAACCCCCTCCTCGACTTCAAGGAAGATGCCGAATTCAGTCACGGAGGTAACCTTGCCGCGGATTATAGTACCCGGAGCGTACTGTTCCGGAATCACCTGCCATGGATCCTGGGTCAACTGCTTGACTCCGAGGGAGAAGCGCTCATTTTCAGTATCGATATTAAGCACCACGGCTTTGACGGTATCGCCCTTCTTGTAGAGTTCGGAAGGATGCTTGATGCGCTTGGTCCATGACAGATCAGAGATATGCACCAGCCCGTCAATACCTTCGTCCACCCCGACAAAGATGCCGAAATCGGTAATATTCTTAACCTGCCCCTCGATAACAGTACCCACGGGGATCTTCTCACCGATCTCCTCCCACGGATTGGGTTCAACCTGCTTGAGACCCAGGGAGATACGCCGGTTTTCGGTATCCATGGCGAGAACCACAATCTCTACTTCATCACCGATAGAGAGAATTTTGTTCGGATGTTTGATGCGCTTGGTCCAGCTCATTTCGGATACGTGAATCAGGCCTTCAACACCCTCTTCGAGCTCTACGAACGCACCGTAATCGGTGAGGCTTACTACCTTGCCTGACACCTTGGCGCCGGCAGGATATTTATCTGCGACACTCAACCACGGATCGGGCGCAGTCTGCTTCAGCCCCAGGGATACGCGCTCTTTTTCGCGATCAAACTTGAGGACCTTGACATTGATGGCATCACCTACGGCAAGAATATCGGAGGGATGGGTCACACGTCCCCATGACATATCGGTAATATGGAGCAGTCCGTCGATGCCGCCAAGGTCGATAAATGCACCGTAGTCGGTGAGATTCTTGACCACGCCCTCGACAATCTGACCCTCTTCGAGGGTTTTGAGGGTATCGGCACGCTGGCTCTCACGCTCGTTCTCAAGCAGAACACGCCGGGAAAGGACAATATTCCCACGCCGCTTGTTGAGTTTGATAATCTTGAACTCGAAGGTCTCGCCGATGAGTTTGTCGAGATTACGTACCGGGCGCAGATCCACCTGAGAACCGGGCAGAAACGCATTGACCCCGATATCCACGGAGAGACCACCCTTGATGCGGGATACGATCTTGCCTTCGACAACAGCATCCTCTTCGAGAGAATTCCATACCTTCTGGCGATCGGCTTTTTCTTTGGACAGACCGATGAGACCACTTTCGTTCTCCGCCCGTTCAAACAGGACGTCAATCTTGTCGTTCACCTTGATGTCGGCAGGCTGCCCATCGACGGAGAATTCAGACAACGGGATCACACCCTCGGACTTGTAGCCTACATCGACCACAACTGAATCAGGATTGACCTGAATTACCGTGCCCTCTACCACATCACCTACAGCGAGGTTGCCCTGCGGGCTGTTCTCGAACAGTTCCCTGAAACTTTCTTCTCCGAACTCTTCGTCCATCTCTTCTTCATCGAACATCTCGAGTTCTTCTGCATTCATTGCTTTTGTGTTTTCTGTCATTTACCTAACTTACCCCCTATTAAATTCACGCTTTTTCACAGCGTTTCCCGTTTTTTTCTTCCGGGAAGTCGGAACCCTAGCACATGATCTCAAAAAAAAAAATACTTATTTTTGCTGGCGGCGCAAAGTGTCCTTTGGAATGGGTGCCGCAAGGCCTTACTGAACAGTTAATATTATTTTTGAATTTTTTCCAGTTTTTCCACTACTTCCCGGATGATCCATTCCGGCGTGGAGGCTCCGGCGGTGATTCCGACCCGCGCCACGTTGTCAAACCATGAATCACTGATCTCTTCTGCGGTTTCAATGTGATGCGTATGAGGCTGTATTTCGCGGCAGATGCGCGCGAGCCGATTGGTATTGGCACTGTTGTATCCGCCGATCACCAGCATCAC
>JBNGCY010000018.1:15557-33912 GCA_049975505.1 Desulfuromonadaceae bacterium
ACCACGCTGTATCCCTGCTCTCCGAGCATGCCCGCATATTTCTGGGCTTTTTTGACAAATGGACAGGTGGCATCCACCACTTTGAGTCTGTGTTCATGCAGATACTCCTCCTCCTGACGTGTAATGCCATGGGAGCGCACAATCACACTTTCATCGGTAACCGCATGAATATCGTTGACGACACTGATCCCTTCGGCTTCTAAACGTTCAACCAGTTGAGGAGAGTGGATAAGAGGACCGAGGGAGCATATATTTCCATCCTCCTCTGCGGCCTGAAACGCCATATTGACAGCACGCTTCACCCCGAAACAGAACCCTGCACTTTTTGCAAGCACAATTTCCATATCTATTTCACCTGTTCACTATGTATCTGTTTCTGTATACGTTGCACATGGTACAGCATCTCATCCAGCACCTCTTCTATACCCATGGCAGTGGAATCGATGACGATTGCATCATCCGCCCGGCGCAGCGGTGCATGTTCCCGGCTTTCATCCGCGCGATCGCGTTCGACCACTTCTGCAACAGTCTGCTCCAGAGTTACATCCTGGCCATCCTCTTTCAGTTGGAGATAGCGCCTCCGACCGCGCTCTGCATCACTGGCGCTAAGAAAAAACTTCGCTTGTGCATCCGGGAACACTTCGGTACCGATATCGCGCCCTTCGAGAACAACCCCGTCACCTTCACCGTTTCTCCCCATGCGTCGCTGCAATTCCACCAGCGCTCTGCGCACTGCCGGCGAGGCGGACACCGCCGAGGTGAGAAGGCTCATCTCCGGGGTGCGGATCGCTTCCGACACATCCTCGTTTCCGAGCCAGACACGCTCCTGTCCCTCAATGCGACGAAAACGGATGGGCAGGTCGCGACAGAGTTTCTCAAGTGCGGCATGATCCTTTGGATCAATACCGGCGCGGGCTGCAGCAAGAGCAACAGTACGGTACATGGCGCCGGTATCGATATTGACAAAATTGAGGCGGCGGGCGAGCAGTTTACTCAGGGTGCTTTTCCCGGATCCGGATGGGCCGTCGATGGCTACAATGATTTTATCCTGCATAGGTTATGGGTCACCTTTATCAATACAGTTGGAGATCATACCCTGATGGCGTCGCAAAAACTCACCAACTGTTGCGTTGCTGTAATTGTCTCGCTGCTTCAACGTACGTAAGTACGCCTCATTGCTCGACAATCACGCGCCTTGCATTTGGAGCTTTTTGCTTAGCCATCTGATTTTTTACTTTCTGCGAAAGCATCATCCTCTGGATAGAAAAGCGGTATGCTCAAGCAGTTCCCAGAAGGAGGGGAAGGATGTGGCGGTGCAGGCGGTGTCTTCAATCTCGACTTCAGAAACAGCACGCAAACCTGCCACCGCGGCACTCATGGCTATGCGATGATCTCCACATGACTTCACTTTTCCGCCGCGCAGGTTTTCGCGTCCATGGATAGTCATTCCATCCTCGTGTCCTTCAACCTGCACCCCCAAGGTGCGCAATACCGCCTCCATGGCGGCAATGCGATCGGTCTCCTTGACCCGCAGTTCCGCGGCATCCCTGATGCTGGTAACCCCGTGAGCACATGCGGCCGCGACACTCACAACCGGGAACTCATCAATCGCGCGTGGAACCATATCCCCGCCTATCTCAATCCCTTTGAGTTCACTGCTGCGCACCAGCAGATCCGCCACCGGCTCACCCGCGGCCTCACGTTCATTCAACACCTGGATATCTCCACCCATGGCGCACAGAATATCCACAACCCCGCTGCGGGTCGGATTCATACCCACGTTTTTTATCAGAAGCTCTGAACCCGGAACGATGAGGGCGGCTACCAGAAAAAAGGCCGCTGAGGATATATCCCCCGGCACTTCCAGCTCGCGCCCCTGAAGTGTCTGTCCACCTTCGATGCTCACCCCGCCCGGGAATATATTCACCTTCACTCCCATGCTGCTGAGCATGCGTTCGGTATGATCCCGAGAAACATGCGGCTCATACACGGTGGTAACCCCCTCGGCTTTCAGACCGGCGAGCAGGAGGGCCGATTTAACCTGAGCACTGGCAACCGGGGATTTATAGCTTACCGCCCGCAACCGTCCTCCTCTGATCGCCAGAGGTGCACAGCGATTGTTTTCGCGTCCCCAGATCTGCGCTCCCATTCTGCTCAGCGGCTCTATAACCCGGGCCATGGGGCGTCGCCGCAGATAGCGGTCTCCGCTCAGAACCGAGAAAAACTCCTGCCCGGCAAGGACTCCACTCATCAGACGCATGGTGGTTCCGGAATTGCCGCAGTCGAGGACATCTCCGGGCTCCTGCAGGCCGTCAAGGCCGGCTCCTTTAACCTGCAGCTCTCCCGTCCGGGGTTCGGAAATCTCCACCCCCATGACTTTAAAGGCATTAAGGGTGGCAAGATTATCTTCACCCCGCAGAAAACCGCGAATATATGATTCTCCCTGAGCAAGGGAAGCGAACATGATACTGCGATGCGATATGGATTTATCTCCGGGTACGGTAATTTCTCCCTGAAGTCCCGTGCTGGGGCGTACCTGCCTGTTCTCCATGTCAATCTCCCTTCGTGCACGTTGGCGCACTGCCGGCTATGGCGTCCCGGCTCAGCTTGGACTGGCGGAAAAAGCCCTCCAGGCGTTTACCATCAAGTGCGGCTATATCCGCCTTTAATTCGGCCAGATAGGTTTCGAACTGCTCAAGCATCTCCAGAATCGCACCGCGGTTCTCCATGGCTATATCACGCCACATCACCGGATCCGAGGAAGCAATGCGGGTAAAGTCGAGGAACCCGCCGGCTGAGTATTCCAGGATGTTTTCTTCATACTCATCATAGTTACTTACAGAATTAACCAGGGCATAGGCTATCATATGCGGCAGATGGCTGATGGCGGCAAGAATGCGATCGTGTTTGCGCACATCCATAAGCACCACCTCACTGCCGGCACAGCGCCACAGTTGTGCAACCGTTTCTATCGCCGCTGCCGGAGTGGAGAATGTGGGGGTGATGATACAGCGCTTACCCCGGTAGAGTTCCGCAAAAGCCGCCTGCGGTCCGCTTTTTTCCGTGCCTGATATAGGGTGTCCGGGAACATAGGCTATGCCGACGTTGCCGGCGACGGGTTCGATCCCGGCGACAACCGCTTCCTTGACACTGCCGGTATCGGTAAGAATCGCGTCCGGACGCATGGAAGGAAGCACCTGCTCAGCCACCTGCGCCAGGCAGCGTACCGGAAGCGCAAGGATCACTATATCGGCATCCGCAACCGCTGAACCGATATCCGCGCCGATGTTGTCCACGATTCCCAACGCATGGGCACAGTGCAGATGTTCACGGTTCTGATCCCAGCCGGTCACTTCACGCACGGCACCAGCCTGTTTAAGTGCCAGCGCCAGCGAGCCTCCGATAAGGCCGACCCCGACCACAGTTATGCGTTCCACAACCACTGCACCCATGCGCATCTACCCTCGGGCCCGCGGGTAGGAACCGAGAACCTTGAGAAACTTGCACTGCGGTTCGAGCTCGTCGATGGCGGCACGCACCGGCTCTTCTTCGATATGTCCTTCCATATCGAGGAAGAAAATATATTCCCATGCGCGTTTTTTTAAAGGGCGGCTTTCAATCTTGGAGAGGTTTACCCCGCGCTTGCTGAAGGGTTCAAGCATGCGCCACAGGATGCCGGGCTCATCGTTGATACAGAACATGATGCTGGTCTTGTCCTGTCCGGATGGGGCGGGGAACTGATCACTCACTACGAGAAAACGGGTAAAATTGTTGGGATTATCCGCAATACTCACCTTGACCGCGCGCAGATCGTAACGCGACCCCGCCATAGCACTCGCGATAGCGGCGGCATTGCGATCTCCGGCGGCTAATTGCGCCGCCGCCGCGGTGCTGGCAACATCGATCAGAGGAATGTCGGGCAGGTTCTCCTCAAGCCACTTGCGGCATTGCGCCAGAGCCTGGGGATGGGAATATATACGCTGAATATCCTCCAGGTTACCGCTTAAGGAGAGGAGATCATGGGATATTTCCAGCAGAATCTCGGCATAGATTTTGAGCCCGGTTTCCATGAACATGTCCAGGGTATGGGTGACCACCCCTTCATTGGAATTTTCCACCGGCACCACGCCGTAATCCGCACGCCCCCGTTCCACCTCTTCAAAAACCGCGGGGATACTCTTCTGAGGTACCAGGGTAGCGGAAAGGCCGAACTGCTGCATGGCGGCCACATGGGTGAAGGTGGCTACCGGCCCCAGAAACGCGACCTTCATGGGTTCCTCAAGCGCCAGGGATGCGGAGATTATCTCGCGAAAAACCCGGCGTATCCCGTCTTCCGGGAAGGGGCCACCGCTCTGGGAGCACAGACGCTCGTAGATCGCATTTTCACGACTGGGGACATAAAATGGCGCCGAAACATTCTTTTTGGCCTCACCGACCGCAAGAACCACCCTGGCACGTTCATTGAGCAGCCCCAGAATTTTATCATCAATGCTATCAATGGCTTCGCGCAGGGGTTTAAGATCATCACTCATATAGCGGTCTCTTCAACAGTTCAGTCAATTCGGTAACTTTTTCAGCCATATCATGTTTTAAAAGGAGAGAAAACATACCCCAATCAGGCTGCAAACGCAAGCTGCCGCATCCGGACTACATGCCGATAATCTTTACCAGCGCGCGTTTGCGCCGCCGCCCATCGAACTCCCCGTAGAAGATCTGTTCCCAGGGGCCGAAATCGAGTTTACCCTCGGTAACAGCCACCACGACTTCGCGCCCCATTATAGTGCGTTTCAGGTGCGCATCGCCGTTGTCCTCTCCGGTACGATGGTGCGCATATCCACGCAGATCGTAGGGAGCGAGTTTTTCAAGCCAGGCGGCAAAATCCTGATGCAGACCGGATTCGTTGTCGTTGATAAACACCGAGGCGGTGATATGCATGGCATTGACCAGACACAGTCCTTCGCGGATTCCGCTCTCGCGGACACATTCTTCCACATCGCGGGTTATATTCACGAATCCCGTGCGCTCAGGCACATTAAACCACAGTTCATGCCGATACGATTTCATGTGTCAACCTCTCGGGTAAAAGTAATGTAAATTCTGAAAAAATCACGAGAAAAAGCTTTATTTCCCGTAGCAGGATTATTCCGCGTACCGCTCTTCAATCGCCGGATTTATCCACAGGTGGCTGAACCAGTACCAGCGGTTGTCCCTGTCCTGGACGGTCAGAGTGTATTTACTCCGGCGCCCCTGGAGAGGATTTTGGGCCTGCACCTGATAAATACCCTTTTTTTCATCCAGCACCTGCGGAGTAACCGGATCCTGCCCGGGGATGTAGCATGTCATTGACGAGACCTGTATCTCGGGATTTTTAATCTTGAATACCAGCTGTGGTGCCTCGTCTTCGGAAGCTACAAACGGCGTATCCGGACGGATGATCTCGATATCCAATGGGTGCATACTAAGACTGCTGCGCAGTCGATCCATGCCCACATAGTTACCCCCCATGGGGAAACGCGCCAGGGCAAACAGGTCCGACTCATCCCCGACAGGGCCGGACTGCTGGCCGAATGCCGCCCTGAACCCCATATCCGCCACTATCTTCTTAAGTGCAGGTGAGAATTCACCATAAGGATAGGCAAACAATTCCGGGCTGTATCCCAGATGGGTTTCAAAGGCCTGCTGCGCGGTGGATATATCCTCGCGCACCTGCTCTGTCCATGCATCACTTCCGTATTCCTCATTCAGGCTGACATAGTATGGATGCCTAGCTGAGTGATTGCCGATCTCGATGTTTGATTTCCCATCCAGCTTGCGTAATTCATTCCAGTCCATGTAACTGCCGCCCCCCACTGCATCGGTGTTGACAAACACCGTCATGGGCATGGAGTATTCATCCAGCAGTGGCACCGCGCCATGCAGTACGCTGGCATAGGCATCATCGGCACTCAGCCCCACACAGCGCGGCGGAAAATCCTCCCCGCGTTCCAGGATGGCAGTTATTTCGCTTAAAGGCACAACATTGTATTCATTGTCACGCAGATAGCGCAGATGCTTTTCGAACTGTTCCACGCTGATGTTGGTGGAAGGATAGCGCGCATCGCCAAAACGATGGTAGACAAATACCGTGGCATAATCCTGCGCCTGCGCAGCAGAGGCAAAGTTCCAGCCACCCGCGAGTATGACCAGAAGAAACAATACCCAGACCTGTAACAATGGATGCCGCAAAAGCGCATTCATGCTCAGCTCGTGTGCCCTTTCACCTGAGTGGAAACCCTGTGCAGGATATATCAATCGGAATCCTCCTGATTTTTTTTCTTTTCCCGTTTACGCTTCACTTCGTTGCGCAGATAGCGTCTGATACTGTTGCGTGCCCGCGGCGTCACCGCCCAGTCGAGCCAGCGCGGCAACACCACCGGATCCTCGGTGGTTTCTATCTTCACCTGGTCTCCATCCATCAGGCGCTGCTTGAGCAGACATGTCTGCCCGTTGACACGTGCGCGGAAAGCATGCAGGCCCAGATCCTCGTGGATCGAAAAGGCAAAGTCGAGAACGCTGCTTCCCTCCGGAAGAACCCAGGGTTGCCCGATCGGGGTGTAAACACGAATGGAAGCAGAAGCGAGGCGCAGACGCTTGGTATCAAATACGGACTCTCCTTCCTGTAGACTGCGCATGAGGTCGGCAAAATTTTCCTTACTGAACTCAAATCCGGGTGCAAGTACCCCCGACTGATTGAAACGCGAGAGCTTGTGGGTGGTGATCTGTATGCGCAGGCGGTGCTCCCCGCACTGAACCGTAGTCTTGATCGCCTGATAGCCATGCTGTGACGGGGTGTTGAGATGATCGCGCAGTTTTCCGGTAATAGGTTGATACAGGCGGTGCAAGAGTCCCAAAGCGATATAGGCATCCATGGTGGAATCGACCAGGATATTCAGGCTGTACAGAGATGCGACTCCGCGGGTCATGCGCATCGCCCCTTCGAGGGAGAAAGTGCGCCAGTGATCATTCAGAACTGCATTAAGATGATTGCGATTGAACTCCGCCATAATCTCAGAGCGGATGTGGCGCAGACTGCTTTCAGACTGGCGTTTGATCTCTTCCAGTACCCGTTGATAGCGTGCCGCCCGCCGCGGATAGAGAACCTGCAGGGAAAGCGCTTCAAGTTCCTCCGCTACTACGCCCATTCCCAGATGTTTAGCCAGAGGAACGTAGACAGCCCTGGTTTCTTCGGCAATCAGAACCTGTTTTTCCGGCTTCAGCGCCCCGATGGTGCGCAGGTTATCCAGACGATCCCACATTTTAAGACACAATACCCGGATATCTTCAATTGCAAGGAGCGTCTGCTTGCGGTAGGTTTTTTCTTTGAGCGATTCGCGGCTCAGATTGTCATCATCGACCTTGGTAAGGCCGTTGACCAACAGGGCAACTTCGTCCCCAAAAGCCTTACTCACCTCTTCCAGGGTTACCGGAGTATCTTCAACCACATCATGGAGTAACGCGGCATTGATAGAGGCAAACCCCATCCAGTGGCGGGCTGCAAGATGGGCGACACGTAGAGGATGAAAAAAATAGGGTTCACCGGACTTGCGCACCTGGTCGGCATGGGATTTGCGTGCAAGGTCCACGGCCTGCTGCAGATGCTCAATTCCGCGGTCGAGTTCGGCCTCGGAAAGGCTGCCGCCATGATGGGTCACCAGCAGTTCGGCGATTTCATTCACCAGGCGTTGCATCTGTGCATCATCATTGTCTTTGCGCATCTGTACCCCACCTCCCGAAATACGTTGCTGTCCCCAATTCCAAACTCTATATCCTGAGTAATTATTCACCACCGCTACCGGTGAGGGCTTGTGGTACCCATGGAAAGGGCGTCTGTCGCCACGGACGGCGACAGTCGAACGGCCATGGACGGCGCAAAGTGTCCCTTGGAATGGGTGCCACAAGCACTTACTGAGCAGTTACCATCCTGAATGAATTGCGCATCCTCCTAGCCCGGAGGCCACTCCATTTTCCGCCCCGCCAGTACATGGTAGTGGATATGCCCTACTTCCTGTCCGCCATCCGCGTTACAGTTGTTGACCACCCTGAAACCCGCCTCGGCAAATCCATGCTCCTGTGCCAGGTGTGCGATCACACACTGAATATGCCCCAGCAGGGGTTCATCTTCCTTTTGAGCCTCCGCCAGAGAAGAGAGGTGCCGCCGCGGGATCACGAGCAGATGCACCGGGGCCTGGGGGTTGATGTCCTCAAACACCACAACCCGATCATCTTCAAAAACAATAGTAGCCGGGATCTGACCTGCTGCAATTTTGCAGAATAAGCACTCTTCCATAACATCCCCCTGTAGCTTGTCATTTGCGGATAAAACCTGATCCACTGCGATTAAAACAGTAATTGCCCCTCAAACTCAAGCATCAGAATATATTTTACCCGCATCGGATCAGATGCATGAGGAATTCACGATTGCCTTTAGCCCCCAATACGGGGCTTTCGCACGTCGCCACAACCTCCAATCCCAGTTCTGTGGCATACTCTTCCAGGCTGTTCAGCACTTGAGCATGCAGGTCCGGATCACGCACAATTCCCCCTTTGCCCACCTTTCCTTTCCCGACTTCAAATTGAGGCTTTACCAGGGCAATGATATCTGCATCGGGTCGCAGCACCTCGAGGGTGGGGGGAAGAACCTTTTCGAGCGAAATAAATGAAGCATCAATTACCGCCAGATCCGGGCATGGATCCAGATCACCGGCATGCAAGTTCCGGATATTGGTTCTTTCCATGTTGACCACGCGCGGGTCTTCGCGCAATTTCCACGCCAGCTGTCCGTATCCCACATCCACGGCAAACACCCTGCTCACTCCGCACTGAAGCAGGCAGTCGGTGAATCCGCCGGTGGATGCCCCGACATCCACCGCTATGCGTCCCCTGACCTCAAGATCGAAGGTGTTTAAAGCGTGTTCGAGTTTCAGCCCTCCACGGGATACATACTTCAGTTCCTCGTTGCGGATACGGATATGCGCTGCGGTATCAACCCGGGTTCCGGCTTTATCGCACACATTATCAGCCACCAGAACATCACCGCTCATAATCAGAGCCTGCGCTCTGGAACGCGACGAACATAGACCGCGCTCAAGGAGGAGTTTGTCCAGCCGTTCTTTAGGCACCTTCTTTTATCCTGTCATCTTCTGATGGCGTCGCAAAAACTCACCAACTGCGGCGTAGCTGTGATTATCTCGCTGCTTCGACGTACGCATGAGACGTTGCCTGCAACGTCTCTACAAAGATAATCACGCGTTTTGTATTGCATTTGGCGCTTTTTGCTTAGCCTTCTAATTTGATACTTTTTGCGAAAGCATCATCTCTTGAGTGAATCAACCACTGTGCTGCCGCACAACCTTATGTAGGGCTCGGGGTCGCCAATGAAATTGATAATTTTGATTCCCATTCCGGCATACTTGACCTTGCGCAACAGATTGGGTGGGACCTTACGCGCCCAGTGGACCCGCCCCTCCAGGCGCAGGGTTTTACCTGAAGGCAGTTCCAGTTCTATAAGCAGATGCTCGCCGGGCTTGTATACCGCAAAGGTCTGCACACACAGACCAGACTCTGAAATGTCAGAAGTAAATCCCACCTTTGAAGGGATCTGCGGCCCGTATTTTACCCGCATCCGTTTACGAATCCTTGGCTTGCGCCGTTTATCCGGCATACATCTATCCTTGTGCGTGATCCTGAAGTGTCATCACCCTGCATGACGGGATTACCTGCCCGTAGCAGAAAACTCCGGTCTGTTCACCTCACCGGTAAAATCACATTCAACCACGTTCCAGCCATTCTCATCCGGAAACACCGTGCGTGCGAATTCCGGTGCCAGATATTTCCCCAGTTCTGGCGCTAAATGCAGAGCAAGGGAACCGCGAGTCTGTCTCTGCCAATCGATATTCCCCTGGGCGGAAAATCTCAGCTGTTCGTTGCGCCCCAACAGGTTGAATTCCGGGGAATTACCGGTTTCAAGTCTGAAATCTGCTCGGGCGGCGACAAAATCAAGCCTGGTTAATGCGTTGATATCAAGGCGCTGAGCCAGAACATGAAGGATATTAACCCCCCTGATACTTCCCTGCTCAAGACTCAATCGCAGCGTTCCGGACAGATTCTGGCGCGCACGCAACCGCTGGGTTCCCGCTCCGCTCAGATTCATTTCCAGATCTCCCCGGCCACTCAGCGTACCGCTGAATCCGGGCCACAATGCGCTTATGCTCTGGCGCATATCCAGCTTCCGCCCGGCAAGTTCAACGGCATAATTGAATCCCTGCTGCCCCAGATCCAGGCGGGCGTCGGCGCGAAGTCTGCCCGCCGCAAAATCTGCATCCAGATTCTCAAGTATCAGCTCACTATCGCGGATAAGAAAGCTTCCTCGGACATGTTTGAGCGCAGCGGAACGCCACACGATTGAATTCAACTCAAATGTCGCATCGACATCAAACGGAACCATATATGGACCTGGCTCAGAGGCAGTTCGCACCACATTCCCGCCTGAAGAACGAGAGTCACCCTGGGCACGTGCAAGAGTAAACAGATTCCAGGCATCGAGTTTTTCCCCTTGCAGATTCAGGATAAAACGTGGCTGTACTGCACGCCAGTTTTCACTGAACAGGGAAGCCTGCATGTTCTCCCCTCCAATCTTGGTATTGAGATTGGAGGCACTGAGGCTCTTGCCTTCGAGTTCAATCTCTCCGTTCAGACCGAAACGCAAGCCCCCTGCGCTCAAACCTGCATCTGCGAGGGTTACTCTGCCGTTACGGATTGAACCGTGATGGTCCTTTGCATCTTTGCGCCACGTAAATAGAGCGGAGCAGGTCCCGGCAGGAGCATTCTCTTCAAAACCTGCAAGCCAGGATAATGAAGTGTGTGTGGTCAGGGCACGTAACGGCCACTGACGCAGCTCAATATTGAAGGCATATTCAGAATACTCTTCCCCCTGGTGTGCAGTACCCTGCGCTCCGATAGCCAGACCATCCATGAGCGCATCCATGTGGAGCAGATTGAGCTGGCGCGCCTCGCTGTTCCACAGAAGATGAATATCGGCACTTACCTGGTGGGCGCTGAAAGTATCATCAGTGGGAGCAAACGGAACGATATCGGAAATATCCGCTTCATCAAGACGTATCTCCCCCCTGATTTCCACCCCGGTGGGGTCGAATTTCACCTCACTTTGGGTGGAAACTCCGAGTCTGTTTATCTTAAACGGAAGCTGTTCGCGATAATAGGGCTGAAAGGCAACCATATCCAGCCCTTCCAGCACCAGCTGAACCGAACCGCGATGCGTGTGTGGGTCAAAGTCTCCCTCCACATCCAGGGGTGTTCCATTGAGTTTACCCCACAGAGTAAAATGCCATACCGCCTCAGAAGAGAAGTTTTCCAACTGCAGGCCCGCCCCCTGAAGGCGGGTAAGCCGTGGGATGGAGCCGAAAACAAAATCACGCACAAGGACTTCGGCATTGGATATGCTGATGGTGGAAATGTGGAAATCTATCGGTCCGCGCAGCGGAGTAGAGCCCGAAGATCTCATATTATCCGCGCTTGGATATGGCAAGTGCACCATATCCCCTATACTCACACTCCCATCTGCATTGCGGTGCACCACTACAGAGGGAGTATGCATCCGCAATTCATCAATAACCACGTGCCCCTGCAGCAGGGGAAGAATCCGGTAACGCAATACCGCTTCTTCGACCTGCAGCCATGTCTGACGGGTGTTTTTTTCTGCAATCTCAAGATCGGTAAATTTTACTCCGGAAAAAAGGCTCACATCCACTCCGGAAAACTCAACTTCATAGCCCAACTGTTCCTCTATGACCGGAATCAGGGCTGCTCTGATTTTATCGGGGGTGGCAAAAAAATACAGACCGATAACTGCACTACAGAAAATAACAATAGCGGCCAGAAATAAGAGTGTAAGCAGACGTACCACTCGTAAATTTCGCAAAACCGCCATCTTCATGAACGCCACCTCACGCTGCCATCTCCTGCAGCGTTTGCAAACAAATCAGGTAAATATCCAGCTTCCATTGCCTGTCAAGTGATAGCCGTGGCAGGGCAAACCGTCTCCATGAACAGTCACAACGGAAGACAGTCATTGTCCACGCGGATGAAAATCCCGTAACCTTGCTGAAGAGTTACCGTATTTTCAGGAATATGGATGTTTCAAACAATAGCAGAAAATCTTACCCATACCTACAGGCAAAAGCAGGAAAAATACACCCCGGATCCTGTCGTACTATTTGAAGGAGTCTATCTGTGAACCCGCCTCTTCGAAGCCCGTAGATTTCACGTACCCATCCGGCAATTTCGACAGCTCATCAGTCCAACTCGCGCATGAGACGCCGCTGCAGACGGGCGGGGAGTTCGTCAATATGGTGTGTCGCACAGTTTGAAGTGGCACAATATTGCAGATAGGCGCATTCAGAGGGAAGAACCCCGGATGCAACCACAGCCGGTGTCAGAGTCGCACACTCCGGGTTAACCTGCTGTCTGGCGGAATACACCCGGCACTTCATGGTGTCGGGATCCAGATATTTGCACGGGATATCTGTATAATACAGAATGTCGCGATAGATAATTTTATGATAGCAACACTTCCCGCAGCGCTTACAAATGAATTCCCACTGTGTTTCCATGTTGCGTCAGTCGCCTTTAAGCCCTTTCAGAACCGCATTCACCTCTACGATAAGATCCGCAGCGACAGGACTGTCTTCGATGTCAAGAAAACGTTCAAAACACCTGCATGCCTGTATAACTTCGTCTGCATCCATATGCAGATATCCGAGAGTCAGCCACGCCGGCGCACAGCGCTCATCGAGTTTAAGGGCACGCAGGGCATGTTCACGCGCATCACTGCGCTCCTGCTGTTCATACAGAACATCAGCCATATTTGCATACGCCTCTGCATCTTCCGGATCTATCTCCATAGCGCGCTGATACCAGTTTTTTGCCTGCTGCAGATGCCCACTTTCAAAAAACATATCCCCCAGGGAGTTGGCTGCAGAAAAACAGTTTTCATCTATCTGAAGGGCTTTATGGAAAAACTCTTCCGCCTTTTCACACGCCTGATCAGCTATCTTGACCAGGCCTATTCTGACATTGGCTTCCGCCGCAGCACCTGCAGCGCTAAGGAGCTGTCTGTAGCACTCAATCGCATCTTCATGCCGTCCCTGGACAAAGTATTCATCCCCCAGGGCGAACAGAACCTCAGGTGTCGGATTGCCTTCCTCGAGGCGCTGCCGCAACAGGGATACAGCTTTCTCTTCGGCTCCACTCCCTGCCAGAGCTTCAGCTAACATGACAAGGACATCGTCATCAGCGGGAAATTGTGAATACCCCTGCTCCAGGACCTTCACCGCTGCGGCATAATTCCCCTGTTCCATATAGTCCAGGGCCGTGTCAGTAATCTCTTCGAGCGTCATAGACATCTCTCTTTTTCCTCTGATAGGCGGAACATTCTCTGTCCAGCCGGTTTATTAAGCAGTTGCAGATACTGAATATCGCCGACAACTGCACTTCATAACTTAAGAGGCGCAGCATGCATGCAGTTCTTCTACTGCATCCAGCACCCCCCAGGGATTGGCTCCGATTTTCCTGACCTCCACTCCCAGTTGCTTTTCCAGCATGGAGATATCCATATCATCCAGGAGAATGTCACTGTCATCTTTAAACATCACCTCCGGCAGAAGAATCGCATCCCCCGGGTTAAACCCCTGTTCGCGCGCCGCCTTGAGCGAATCAATAATATCCTGTCCGGTCAGCAGGCCGCTTACGCTGACGCTCTCGCCCCAGAATCTGTTTGTCACTGGATGAAGCTGCAGCGCAGCGCGGGCTTTGCGATTGAACCTGTGCACAAAGGATTCCAGGATGTTGTATGCGGAAACGCCGCAGACCAGGGTAGCCCACACTCCGGAACAGAAGCGCGCCTCGGTTTCGCTGAGCACCTCCAGACTCTGATGCTCGAACTGCGCTATCAGACCCACTCCGTTTTCTATCTGGCAGAAATCCTCATAGGCGGAATATGGCGGGAAGGGGCGTTGCGCCTGAAGATAGAGCTCATCGGCACTAAATACGAACCTGGTTGACATTCTGGCAAGGCAGTGTTCCTGCCACCGTTCAATCTGATCCAGCACCTCGCGAGCCAGGAAGCAGTCAAACATGTGCAGATGCGGCAGACCCTGGCGATATCGGGTAAGTCCCACCGGAACCACGGCCAGACTTTTCACCGCCGGATAAAGTGGGGTCAGATCGGCGATCGTCTGCTCCAGCACTTCGGCATCATTGATACCGGGGCACAGCACCACCTGGGTGTGAATCTCGATTCCGGCTTGGGCCAACTCCTGCAACAGCGGCATCAGATGGTCGCTTCGGTTTTCCGGTAATCCAAGCAATTCGGCACGCACCTGCGCATCAGTGCTGTGTACCGACACGTACAGAGGCGAGAGTTTCTCCTCCTTGATCCGCTCTATGTCGCTGCGCTGCAGATTGGTCAGGGTTATATAGGCTCCATATAGATAGGAAAAGCGGTAGTCGTCATCCCGCACATAGAGTGAATCACGCATTCCCTGGGGCAACTGGCGCACAAAACAGAAGTGGCAGTTATTGCGGCATGAACGCGGCTGCGGATGCCTGAACTCAAAACCGAGCACCTGATCCGCTTCATATTCTATATCCAGTTCCCAGGTATCACCTCCGCTTTTTTCCACCTCGATCAAAAGATGGTAATCACTCAGCGTAAGGCGGTGATAATCGACCACATCCTTAACAGGCCGGGCATTGATGGATATCAGATTATCGCCTGCTTCCACCCCGAGCTCTGCGGCTATGCTGTATGGCGTTACAGTATCAATGCGTAACATACCGATTTAATATTTACCTGCAGCGAAAGTCATATATCCGGACGAAATTCATGCACGCAATCAGTTCTGTGGTGAGGATATAAAGCACAACAGGCTCCCGACAAAGGCGTTGGGAGCCTGTAACTTGTGCACACTCACGCCTTTAAGGGTGTTCCTAATCACGACTTCCGTGAAGCTTGAACAGCCCGTCTGTCGAAGTTATGGAAGAAATAGCGTGCTTGTACAACAGAAAATCGCCACCACTTTCCACCAGAACACAGAAATTATCAAACGATTTGATATACCCCTGCAACTGTTCCCCGGACATCATAACAATATTCAGCTTGACTCGCTCTTTGCGCGCCTGGTTCAGATACTGATCCTGAATATTAAATGGAGTTTTTGCCATGTTATTTCTCCTTCATTTCATCTGCATCAACATCAACATAAAAGGCTGTCCGCCCATTTAACGATACTACCAGAGTTAAAAGGGTCTTCAAGCCAATTTATCTCTTCTTCATGCCGCAGCCAGGTCAACTGGCGCTTGGCATATCTGCGTGTATCCCGCTTGATCCGGGCCAGAGCTTCGAGATAACTCATCTCTGCGTTCAGATAAGCTGCACATTCCCGATATCCGATGGTGCGCATGGCTTTCAGGTCCGGAGTGAATCCGCGCTTAAGCAGCATACGCACCTCATCGGGAAGGCCCTGCTCCATCATGAGATCCACCCGCTTTTCTATGCGTTGGTAGAGGCGCTCACGCTCACAGACCACCGCCACCCTGATATCGTTATAGGGGCGTTCGGCGAAACGATGTTCACTATGCCAGCTTGACATGGTTCTGCCCGTTAAAGCATGTACCTCAAGAGCGCGAATAATACGCGTAACATCATTTATATGCAACCCCTTTGCCATCTGAGGGTCAATCGTACTTAACTGTGCGTGCAAACTCCCTTTTTTCTCGCGTTCCATGGCATGCCACTGCCGACGCAGAGATTCATCCGCGCCCGGCAGCGGCGCAAGCCCCTGGGTCAGGGCGCGAATGTACAATCCGGTCCCCCCCACTACGACCGGAAGACGCCGACGCCGGTGGATATCCTCGATGGCACTCTGTGCCATGCGGGTGAAATCGCTGACGCTGAACGCCTCATCCGGCTCCACCACATCGACACAGTGATGTACCACCCTGGCACGTTCTGCCGGAGTCGCCTTTGCGGTACCGATATCCATATGCCGATATACCTGGCGCGAATCCGCGGAAATAATTTCAATATCACGAAGCGCTCCCAGTTCCAGCGCAAGAGCGGTTTTGCCTGCGGCAGTCGGACCGGTAATTATCAGAAGTGGGAGTTTGTGATTCATGCGCATAGTTTATCTTTGCTGCTTAAGAAATGGGCGTTTATTGAAGGAAATGGCGCTCAGGTACGTGCAAACATTTTCTCTATCTCCCGGCGTTGCAGCCGATGTAACACCGGACGCCCGTGCGGACAGTGGCGATTGAAGTCAACCTCATCCAGTTGTACCAGCAATGCGCGCATCTCCGCCATATTCAGAGTTTCATTGGCACGCACCATGCTGTGACACGCCATTTTAATCAGCACATCGTCAAGGGCTTCCCGCCCCGCCTGGGCGTTTCCCCAGCGGCTAAGATCGGCGAGGATATCCAGAATCAAAGTGGAGATATCGCGCTCTTCAAGCAAAACCGGCAGCGCTTTCAGGGCCCATGTGGTACCCCCGAACGGATCCAGTTCAAACCCTAGGCGGGCAAAATATTCCACATGCTCACGCATCTGGGAATCCTGGGCCTGAGTCAGTTCCAGCATCTGCGGAAACAGAAGTTCCTGACGTTCGATGGCGGTACGCGCATACTGGGCCCGGAGGCGCTCAAAGCCAATGCGCTCATGGGCTGCGTGCTGATCGATAAGAAGCAGGTCATCACCGCCTTCGCATACCAGATAGCTGCGGGCATACTGGCCGATAATCCGCAGGGAGGCAAAATATCCCTCTTCAGACGGTGAATTTAAGAGGTAACTGCTTTGCCCTTTAAATCCCGCCTCTGAATCCGGCAGATTCTCAGCATATTGAGAATCCTGCCTGGTGGTATTTTCCGCTTTATCCCAGACAGAATCAGGTTCTGCTATTGCGGAGCCCGGTTGATCTTCTACCTCGTAATCTGTGCGAAAATCGGGACCTTCAGTCTTCGATAGCCCGGCGCTCGCAGATGTAATATTGCCGCTACACTGTTTTTCCGTGTTTATCTGCGCCCGTCCCTGGTTCGGAAAAGCTACCGCTTCACCCAGGTCGGAGCCGGAGGAACCGTCGTATATCGATCCTGCTCCCTTTTCAGGATTATGTGTCTCCATTGAACTGCGCAGTTCCTGGCGTATCGCCTGAGTGACAAAATCGTGCACCAGACGCTGGTCATGAAAACGCACCTCGTGCTTGGTGGGGTGCACATTGACATCCACGCGATCCGGAGGCATCCGGAGAAACAGGACACATACCGGGTAGCGTCCTTTCATAAGCAGCTGACGATATGCATCCAGCACAGCATGTTTTATCACCGGATCCCGGATAAAGCGTCCGTTAATATAGGTGTACATCGCCTGCGTACTCGAACGGCTCTGATCCGGAGTCGCCGCATAGCCGCTCAGGCTCAACTCTCCGCGTTTGCACTCTATTCTGCGCAGAGCTCCGGCAACCGAGCGCCCCAGCGCCTCGCCGATGCGCTCAAAGGCATGCTCCTGGCGGTAATAGTTGAACACCATCCTCTCATTGTGAACAAGCTGGAACTGAATGTGCGGATGAGCCAGACTCAGACGCATTACGCTCTCGGCAATATGTCCGAATTCGGTCGCGGTTTTACGCAGAAATTTACGCCGCGCAGGGAGGTTGTAGAACAGGTCGCGCACTTCAAAAACGGTTCCTGCAGGCATTCCGGCCTCGCCGGCATCGGTGACTACGCCTCCTTTGAGGTCAATACGCATGCCCACCTCGGCATCACAATGACGACTGCTCACCTTCAGACGTGAAACCGCGGCTATAGCAGGGAGAGCCTCCCCTCTGAAGCCCAGGGATTCGATACGAAACAGATCCTCTTCGCTGCGTATTTTACTCGTGGCATGGCGCTCAAAACACAGAAAAATATCATGCTGATTCATGCCGCGCCCGTTGTCGCTGACCTTGATCAGGCGCGCTCCTCCATGGACAACTTCAATAATTATGCGCGTGGATCCGGCATCAATGGAGTTTTCTACCAGCTCCTTTACCACTGATGCAGGCCGTTCCACCACTTCACCTGCTGCGATCTGGTTGCACAGCTTTTCCGGCAGAATGGCAACTTCCGGATTCATATAAACCCCCTTAAAAATATACAAAAAAACCGGCTGTAGCCGGCAGAACTTTCCCCTTTGAGCATATGGTCTGTCAGATTGATCGTTCCCACGCTCCAGCGATTGATCGTTCCCACGCTCCAGCGATTGATC
>JBNGCY010000019.1:0-33701 GCA_049975505.1 Desulfuromonadaceae bacterium
AAACAACAGAGGTTATAGCGAACTAAAAAAGCGACAACTTTCTTGACAACGCCCGCTTATAAGTACATTTACTCCACAAACTGCTTTTAACACTTTTGGCAAAGGGGTTCCAATAAGGCCCGGGGCAACAACAGTCACCCCGGGCCTTCAATGTTATAACCAATTACTACTGCATGTCTTTGGCCTGAACCCAGATTACCGCGTCCTGGCTGAGCTCCTTGCCTTTATACTCCGTGTCGCTGCCAACACCCAGGGCGCAGAAACCCCACCAGCCCGCGCGCGGGATGCCGAAGGTGAATTTGCCGTTCACATCCGCCTTGATCCCCAGAGTAACAAAACTGTCCTGAGGCGCTTTTACCATGGGCGGACCCATGGTGTTGTTTTTCAGATCCACGGGGTGGTTGAGATATTCCACCTCGATCTCCGCATAGGGTACCGGGCGCCCGTTACTTTTCACGATTCCGGTAAAGGTGGAGCCCGCCCATATCGAATAGGGTTTCACCAGTGGGACTATCTCTGCCTTCAGCCCAAGTTCTGTATCCCAGTCGGTGGGGGCTCCGGCCACGTTGGTAATCATCTTGGTGATCTGCTGGATGTAGATCCCTTCACCCCCTTCATAGTAGGGCGCCGGCTTCATTACAAACACATGATCCCCCATGCGACGTGCACTGTAGGAGGAGGCATAGCCCTGACCGCTGTTGCGCTGGCCTTTCCACTCTATTGCCTTGAGAGTATCGGTTAGGGACTGCTTCCTGCCTTTGTTAATAACGAAGAAATTCTCCACCGGCGCGAGCTTATCGCTGTCGTGCTGCAACCCCATATCCATGGTGTGTTCATCAGCAAACGGATGGGTAAACACAAGCCTGAGTTCAATGTTTTTTCCGCCTGGGAGAGCAGATTCCGGAGTGTATAGCATCTGAAAATGCGCCCATGCTCCAGAGGCTGACAACAGAACAGTCATAAAGATTACAAATTTAAAATAACGCATATTTTCTCCTTAAATTAAAATATTGACATTGAAGGGTAGACAATTACCTACTTAAAAAATATCCTCACCCTTTATCCGAACCTTGTGCCCCGCTCCAGCATCGAACACTGCCTCATAGGGCTTATCCGGCTTGGAAAACTGCACTTCTCCATACTCATTCATTTTAGTCTCGAAAATAATTTTACCTTCCTGTTCCACGCGGAAATTCACGCCGCTGGCGCTGCTGCCATCGCTGAAGCCCCCTTCGCAGATGATGTTCCCGTCACCGGCGTCAAAACACGACATCAGCGGGGTATGCGCCCATGCGGAAACGCCCATACTAAAGCTGAGCAGGGTTAATGCGGAAATAACTACTGCTTTCATGTTGTAATCCTTTCACTTACATGGTTAAAAATATGCGGACATAAATCCACTTCTATTCCCCTACTTCCCATCCGGGGCGCCGGGGTTTTATCATGGCCAGAAGCAGCGCAGTGGTCACCACGCTGACGTAGAAAATGCGCATCATTGCAATCCCGCTCCAGCCCAGAGTGCCGGCCAGGGTGAAAAACAGCGCCGAAGCCGCTATCCCCGCAGCTATAGGGAAAAAGGTGGCAAACAGCATCCACCTGTATGAATTGCTCTGCAGTTTCACTACCACCATGGTGGCAATACACGGGGGGCTGAGAATCATAAAAATCAGCATCGCCACCGCATGGATAGGGGTATAGGCTCCATCCGCGGCAAGGGTCTGTTCCGCGCGCTCATCCGCCTTACCCTGTTCATAGATCGAACCCAGGGTCGCCACTGCACTTTCACGTGCCGCAAAAGAACTCAGGAATGCCACATTCACGCGCCAGTCAAAACCGCTGAAGCGGGTGAGGGGTTCCAGAGCACGTCCGAATATCCCCAGATATGAAGAGCTGATCTTCTCCTGTTTGATCCGGCTGCGCAGTTCACGCTCGCTGCGCTGTAGTTTGCGCAGCCCCATATTCAGGCGCCGCGCATCACTGCTGCGTGCCTCTAAAACAGTAAACATGTGTGGATTTTCTTCGCGCATGGAGGCATTCAGGGCTTCGACCTCTTCCCGGCTTCCCGCCCGCATACGCTGTTCACGGTATGATGCGTAAAGATTAAGGAGTCTGACCACTTCGTGGCGCTCATCCACCAGATGATACATATCGGTCTGCGCGGCAGTCTTATCGAACGCCTGCATCGCCGATGCAGCACAGGCGTTGATCTCGCGCATACGCGACTCGGGCACTCCCGGATACTGCAACAGCAAAAAGAGCACCACTGCCACCGCCAGAACTATGGTGATAACCTTTTTCACATACAGCCACACCCGCTGCCCCGCGCGCATCAACACCCCTTTAACCGTGGGCAGATGGTAGGGGGGCAGTTCCATAATGAACGGTGCGGTTTCACGCTGGGATAAAAAGGTGGAGGTGAGAAAGCGGGCCATGATCAGCGCAATGAACAGGGTCACGGTGGAAATATAGAACATCATCTCCGACATCTGCGCGGCAAAGAAGGCCCCCAGCAACAGGGTATAGAACGGCACCTTGGCAAGGCAGTTCATGTACGGTACTGTCATGATAGTGGCGAGGCGCGCACGCTCATCCGCAATCCCTTTGGTGGCCATAACCCCGGGAACGGCGCACCCTCCGACAATGGCTCCACCCAGCACCAGCGGCAGGGTGGACTGGCCGTGGAGACCGTAGCGTTTAAACACCCGATCAAGGATAAACGCCATACGTGGCATGTAGCCGACATCCTCGAGAATCGCTATCAGGGCGAAGAGGATAAAAAACACGGGTATGTAATTAAGCAGGGCGATGGTGCTGTTCACCATCCACAGGGCAAATTCGGTCAGCAGCGGTACCTGGATAAAATCCGCTGCCGGCATGACTTCCATCACCATCTGCCGCCCCCACGCGAGCATGGGCCAAGTGTAGTCCGTGATTTTATAGCCCCACACAATGGCGAACTGATAGATAAGAAAAATCACCCCGGCAAGCACTGGAAATGAAAACCAGCGGTTGAGCACCACCCGGTCGATACGATCGGTCAGGGTCGGCGGGCGCACGTGCTTCTCGCGCACACACTTGTGGTATGCAACATCCGCATTTTCATAGCGGATACTCGCAAAGGTCTGATCGATATCCAGGTCAAAGCGCGCGTGCATCTCATCGTGGATGCTGCGGATTTTTTCCGCTGCTATCCCCACGCGCTTCAGCACCACTTCATCTCCTTCCAGCGCTTTCAGGGCCAGCCAACGCCTGGAGAGAGTCTCTTCCTCCGGAAGCAGTTGCTCAATCTCTTCGATGTAGGGCTCGAATTCGGCGTAGTTGACCCTGAAATCGGTATTCTGTGCCTCCCGGGCCGCGGCCACAATGGCATCGAGGATCTCCTCTTTGCCCTGTTGCTGCACACCTACGGCGGGTACCACTTTGATATTGAGCAGGCGCGCCAGTTCCCCCACGTCAATGTCCAGTTCGCGCCGCTGCGCCACATCCATCATATTGAGGATCATCACCACAGGTCTGCCCAGTTCAAGTAACTGAAAGGTGAGATACAGATTGCGGCGCAGGTTGGAGGCATCCACCACGTTCACCAGCACATCCACCTCTTCATCGAGGATGTATTCCTTGGCCACCCGTTCTTCGAGGGAAAACATGCTGAATGAATAGGTTCCAGGCAGATCAACCAGGGTTAATGGCGTATCTTTGTACTCAATCCGCGCCGAGTACTTATCCACGGTAACCCCGGGATAGTTGGCCACATGCTGCTTCATACCGCAGAGCATGTTGAAAATAGTTGATTTGCCGGAGTTCGGCTGACCTGCAAACGCTACGTGAATCATGAGATATTTACCTTTATACACGCAGCTTCAGAGCGCCTCACCGAGAGAAAAGAGTTCTGAATTTCGATTTCAATGGGGTCGCGCAACGGCGCGTTGCGGACCATAAGAACCTCCGCTCCGGGGATAAAACCCATATCCATGAGTTTCTGCTTCAACGGCCCTGAGGCATTACAACCTTTGATGGTGCTGACGGTAGCGCGCTGGTTTTCCAGCAGATCACTTAAGGATGCAGATTGGGAAAGGTTACTTTCATTCATATATATCTCCTTAACTGAATATATTACCTAGACTAGGCATGGACAGATATCTTGTACATTTTGAAATTGCATAAACATACACAATCGTATCAGGGCAGTTTGTGACCCAGATCACATTTTATATTAAAAGTGTTTTCCTTCCTCTCCTTCAGCAATGGAGCGCAAAACCTCAGGGGCACGAATATGCACAAGGCCGCGATGTGAACAAAGCACTCCCCGTTGCTCAAACGCAGTCAGAGTGCGCGACAGGGTTTCACGCGCAACTCCCAGTTCCTGCGCAGTCAGGATCAGCGGGCGGATGTCAACTACCGCCTTTTGCGATTCTCGATAACTGCGGTCATATTGAGTAAGCAGATAAGTGGCAATGCGTGTATGCACATCCATATACTGGGTCAGACAACGCCGCGCGCGTTCCTCCTCCACCTGGGATGCAAGGTAATGCATAAGATTGCTCTGCAGGCGCATGTCAGAGGACATCAGACGCAGAAATATCCGATGTGCCCAAGTCACATATCGGCAATTCCCCACGCACTGGGCATAGCTGCAGCAGGATTTTGAGTTCAACATTGCAGCGGCACAGAAGATATCCCCGGGGAGAAGGCACTGCTGCAGGGCTTCCTCACCACAACTGGTAGAGCGCACAACCTTTATACGCCCTTTAAGAAGGAGAAACAGACGCTGCCCCAGCACATCCGCGCCGATCACCTCTCTGCCTGCCCCCCGATGCAGGCGCCCCATGCTCTTCAAAGAACACAGGGTTTCCTGATTTAATCCGGTAAACAGGGGAAAAGATATAAGGTCAACGCCAGGTTCACGCACAACATGCTTCTCCGCGCCAGAGGTTGAACGAAATCCCTTTGCGCTTGCGCAGCTGCTCTGCCACGCGGGTGTGATGCTCCTGATACAGGTCGGCGAGGGCTTCGCTGCGGCGCGCGCGTCCGTATATCTTCCACAGTCGCTGGGAGGAAACCTGCAGCTCCCTGCGCCCCATAAACGCGGCCACATCCTTGAGGGGATAGCCGAGAAACACCCCGATTTCATGTGGAAGTTCCCCGCCGTCAAAGCGTGAAGAAAGGTGGGAGAGGATGGTTTCGAGGGTATCCGGAGCCGGATATCCCAGAGAGTCCAGAAAGGCTGTGGCACTGCGGCTGCGCAGACGGCGCTGAAGCAGAACCGGATCGTACAACAGCAGCAGCGTAGAGGAATCGCCATCTACCAGAGGAATCGCCTCCAGATGTGATTCACGCATCAGAGCCACGCCGTATTCGTGCCACAGCGCATACATATTGCGTCCACATGCGAAGGTGTGGTTCGATATGCGCACCAGATTTGCCGGTTTCACCCCGTTCAGCACTTCGGCACTGCCGAACACCAAAAAAGCCGCGAGGCATTCGCGCGGATCGGGATAAGCGGATGCCACACTCATCCATGGAATTCTGCTGTTGCGTGTTTTGCGCAATTCCTGAGCGCGCACCTCAATCTGTCTGCGCCTGCACTCCTGCTCCAGTACACATGCCGCGGTCTGAGCCATATCTCCTCCGTTTATGATTTTGATTATTGTTTTCAGTAGCCGGATGCAGATATAGGCTTCCGCAAAAACGGAGTCTACTTCATCCCCATCCACCACGTTTCTTCTAGTGAGATAACTTCTAGTCGAAATTGAAAACGAATATCAATATAAAGAGGGGGAAGGCAAAGTGCAAGTGTTTTTTCAGGACTATTGGAAAATGAACTGACAGAGTGGATCCAGGCAGGTATTTCTGCTCGGTCTAAAGGTTGTTTAAGAAGGGGTACCGGGATGGAAATCCCGACCCCCCTTCTGGTCTGGCATTCGGCTGTTGCCGGATTAGAGACGGACCTCGATGTAGGCGTTTTCTCTGAGATCTTCACGCCATTTTTTCAGCTCCTGCTCCATTTTTTTCTGGCGCAGTTGCTCGGCGATCTTATCTACCACCTCTTCAAGGGGGGCGACACCCCCGGCAAAACTCTCCTCCACCCGCAGAATATGCAGGACTCCATCGCTCTGGAGGATATCTGTGACGTCACCCTCTTCCAGGCCTTCCAGTGCTTCGTTAAACATGGGGCTCAACTCCCCCGGCTTGAAATAGCCCATATCCCCGCCCTCTGCTCCAAGACTGGAGGGAAAACGGTCAAGAATATCCTCGATAGAACGTCCATCCTCCAGAAACTGGCGCATCTCTTCCGCCTGGGCATAGGTCTCTTTCCCTTCCACCTTCAGGGGGAGGGAAATACGGCTTAAACGCATGCGCGCCGGCTGGCGGTATTCATCCTGATGCTCATTGTAGTACGATTCTATCTCATGCCGGGTCACATCGGCTTTGCTTTTCACCTCGATACCGGTGAGCTTGAAACGCAGAATCTGGTTGCGCAGTTGCTCACGATACTCGCGCATACTCATCCCCTGCGCCACCAGCGCCTGCTCCAGTTGGGCGGTTGTGATGCCGTTCTGGCGCTCCACATCCGCCACAGCCATATCGATATCCTCTTCAGATACTCCGATACCGATCTCAGCGGCGCGCTGCTCCATGAGAATATCGGTAATCATGTTCTGTAGTACCTGCTCACGGGGAACAGCGGCATCGCGCGGTTGTGCTTTCATCCGCTCATCCAGCTGACTGGTGGTAATAATCTCATCGTTAACCACAGCAGCAATTCGACTGATAACTTCTGCCTGTGAATATGCTACATAGCACAGAGAAATAAGGATCAGGATAAAACTGGGACCCAAAATGGATGACATTGTTTTGATCATCTAAAATATCCTTTTATTTTTCAAATATTTACCCTCATAACATCAGGAGCTGAAGGCTACCATGTTCAGCGAAACAGCTGCAATTGATTTCTCGCTTCATCCAGCATTTCCATATCAGCCAGGCGTGGCATGACTATGCGCAAACGGTAATCCGGGGAAAGGCTGTATGTTTCAGGATTCTTCTGGATGAGATTCAGAAGTCTATCCGGCGCTACCGTAGTTGTGGCATGAAATCCGAATATCAGAGCACGTCCGTCGTACTCAGCAAGATCGATACGCAGTTTCTTTAACTCCACGCGCAGTTTCATCATCTCGAGAAGAACCTGCCCCGCCTGAGGCAGAGATCCGTACCTGTCCTGAAGTTCATCAACAATATCATAGAGTTCAGAATCATCAGTGGCCGCTGCCATCTTTTTATAGAACACCAGGCGCTGATTGGGGTCCTCGACATAGTTGTCTGGCAGGAAGGCCTTGAGGCCGAGACGGATTTCCGGATCGATACGTCCCTGCTTTTCCGCCCCCTTGAGCTCCTGGATGGCATCCTCCAAAAGTTCCGAGTACATTTCAAAGCCGATGGCGGCTATCTGCCCCGCCTGGCGCCCGCCGAGAAGATCACCGGCACCACGGATCTCCAGGTCGTGGCTAGCAACCCGGAATCCGGCACCGAGTTCGGTCTGATCCTGCAATACCTGCAGACGTGCGCGCGCATCGCGGGTGAGGGTTGCTTCGCCGGGGATCAGCAGATACGCATAGCCGCGCTCTTTGGAGCGTCCCACACGCCCGCGCAGCTGATACAACTGGGCGAGGCCGAAACAGTCGGCGCGGTTGATGATGATGGTATTTGCGCGTGGGATATCGAGGCCGTTCTCGATAATGGTGCTTGTAACCAGCACCTGGGTTTTCCCTTCGATAAACGACATCAGCACCTGCTCGAGTTCCTTTTCCGCCATCTGCCCGTGCCCGACTCCCACTTTGGATTCTGGCACCAGATTCTGAACAAATTCGGCCATTGCGCCAATCGATTTGACCCGGTTGTGGACAAAATACACCTGTCCCCCGCGCTTGAGTTCGCGCATGATCGCCTGGCGGATGAGATCATCGTCGAAGCGGGTCACATAGGTACGAATGGAGAGGCGATCCACCGGGGGGGTGTCGATTACCGAGAGATCGCGCAGTCCCAGCATCCCCATATTCAGGGTACGCGGGATCGGGGTGGCGCTGAGGGTGAGCATTGCCACCTCGGCACGCATCTTCTTCAGGCGTTCCTTGTGTTTTACTCCGAAGCGCTGTTCCTCATCAATAATTACCAGTCCCAGATCGTCGAAGTGGACGTCGCGCTGTAAAAGACGATGGGTGCCGATCACGATATCGATCTTGCCTTCTTTCACTTCTTCAAGGGTGGCGCGATTCTGCGCCGGAGTACAGAAACGTGAGAGCATGCGGATAGCTACGGGGTAACCCTCCAGGCGCTCACAGAAGGTGGCGTGATGCTGGCGCGCCAGAATCGTGGTGGGGACCACCACGGCAACCTGGCGGCTGTCGAGCACTGCCTTGAACGCCGCACGGATCGCGACCTCGGTCTTGCCGTAGCCCACATCCCCGCAGATCAGGCGATCCATGGGGGTATCGGACTGCATGTCGGCGAGCACATCCTGAATCGCGGCGAGCTGATCCGGAGTTTCCTCGTAGGGGAAAGCGGCCTCAAAGGCACGGAACATCTCGTCCGGAGGGGAAAAGGGGCGCGCCTTACGCATCTTGCGCCGGGCGTAGATATTCAACAGCTCGCGCGCCATCTCCTCCACAGCGGCACGTGCCTTCTGGCAGGTTTTGGCCCAGCCCTGTCCTCCCATCTTATCCAGTTTGACCTGGTGTCCGCTCGCATCGGCGTATTTTTGGACTTTTTCGATGCGTTCAATGGGAAGATAAAGATTATCGCCCCCGGCGTATTCGAGTTTGAGAAAATCCCCCTCAACCCCTTCGGTGTGCACCTGCTCCAGACCACGGTAGATGCTGATGCCGTGATCGGCATGCACGACGTAGTCGCCCTCGTGCAGTTGCGCCAGTGAGGAAAGGGCGGCTTTGGCACGGGCTCCCTCTCTGCCGCGCCGACGGGCTCTGGCACCAAAAATCTCCTCTTCGGTGATAATGGCTATATGTTCATCCGGGAGCTGAAATCCCTGGCTCAGATCCGCAATGCGCAGCTGTATCCCCTGAGAAGACTGTACCGGCGTGGAATGGGGGCCAAGGATCAGTTCAATTCCGTGCGGGCGCAGCAGATCAGCTAGGCGACGAGCCTGCCCTTCTCTGCGGCACACCAGTTCCACGCGCCAGGATTCCTGTGCCCATGTATGGAGTTGGGCACTGAGAAGGTTGAGTCGATCTTCGGTTTTAGCCCGGGTAAAGGCGGCATTGGAGCGCGAGTTGACTCTGAACACCTCGTGGTCCGGATCGAGTTCAAACACCTGCAGGGAACGAATATCGATCCGCCGGGGCACCGTGCCGGCGTGCTCAAGCTCTTCAACACTCAGGTACAGCTGATGCGGCTCCACAAAGGGCTCGCTTCCTGCTGCCATGCGCTCTGCCCCGGAGCGGATCAGGGCACTGAATTCATCTGCGGCGCGATCTATTTCGGGGGGATCAAAACGCACCAGGGTCTGCGGGTTTACATAATCAAACAGGGTGTCGAGATTCTCATAGTTGAGGGGTAACAGGAAGTTGCGCCCGGGTGCGAGAAGGCCTTCACGCACTTCATCCAGAACCGCTTCGCGCGTGGTGCGCGGAAGTTCAAGGTCGTCACAGCGTTGTTTCAGCCTCTGGCTGAACATCTCCAGATACTCTCCGGAGAGCACCATTTCGTGGGCGGGCACAAGTTCGAGGCGGGCGGGGCCTTCATCCGCGCTGCGCTGGGTCTCAGGATCAAAATAGCGCATGCGCTCGATGAAATCGTCGTAAAAATCCACGCGCACCGGCTGCTCACTGGTGGGGAGATAAATATCCAGAATATCCCCGCGCAATGAAAAGGTCCCCATATCCTCAACCAGGGGCACATCGCGGTACCCCAGATCATACAGACGGCGGCGCAGGGTCTCACGTTCATATTCCTCTTCGAGTACCAGTTCGCTGCTCAGGGATTCCAGGGCACTGCCCGGGATGATGCGCTGCATGGCGGCAGCTACGGTGGTTACCACGGCTTCGGCACGTCCGCGGCGGATCGCAAGCAGGGTCTGCAGCCTGGTTGCCTCAATATCGCGGTGAGGCGTAAGGGGATCGTAAGGGGAAACCTCCCAGTTGGGGAAGAGGTACACCGCTTCCGGGCGCGACGCGAAAAAACACAGTTCCTGGTGCAGGCGCCGCGCCTGCACCAGATCTGGAGCAAGAAACACCAGCGGTGGTTGTCCGGGACTGAGGAGAGGAGCAAGGAAATATCCCGCCGCGCTCCCGTTCAATCCGAGGAGGTCGGCACTGCCGCGAAAATGCTCCATCTCCGTTTTGAAGAACTGCGCCGTGGTATGAAGACGCTCCGGTGCGACAATATCCACTGCGAGGTTGTCGGAAGTTAAAATATCCTGATTATATTGTTGCGTCACGTAATCTCCAACAGCAACGGGCGCCATAGCGCCCGCTGCTGCCTGTAAACTCAAGTTGAACGCTCAGGGTCAATCTCTCGGGATAGCGAGCATACGTTCCAGGGCGCGGTGTGCTTTACGCCGGATATCCTCAGGAACCGTTATACGGTGTTCCATGGTATTCAGGCTGCGCTCCACATCGTCAATGGTTATCCGTTTCATATCCTCACAGATGAATTCATAGTCAGGGAAAACGAAGGTTTTGTCCGGGTTTTCCTTGCGCAACTGACACTCTATGCCACGCTCGGTGGCAATGATAAATTCCGGATGGGTGCTGTGGCGCACAAATTCAAGCATTCCTCCGGTGGAAAGTACATGATCCACCTGTTTGAGCACATCCGGGATGCATTCCGGGTGTGCCATGCTGATTGCATCGGGATGCTGCTCCAGACACGCCCTCATCTTATCCGCCCCCAGCTCATCATGGATGGGACAGCAACCATCCCAGAGGTGACATACCTTGTCCACCTTGGAGGCAATATAGCTCCCGAGGTTGAGATCGGGAACGAGAATCACCTCTTTTTCCGCCAGGGAATTCACCACCTTGACTGCATTGGCGCTGGTGCAGCAGATATCGCTGGCCGCCTTGGTTGCAGCTGTGGTGTTGACATAGGCCACTACCGGAGCACCTGGATATCTGGCGCGCATCTTTTCAATCCCTTCCGGGGTGACCGTATCCGCCATGGGACAGCCCGCTTCCATGTTAGGGAGAAGGACCGTCTTGTTTGGGGCAAGTATGGCCGCGCTTTCCGCCATGAAATGCACACCACAAAACAGAATCGTGCTCTTCTGTGTTTCTGAGGCGGCAACGGAAAGGGCAAGGGAATCGCCGGTGATATCCGCCAGCGCCTGAATCTCATCCTTTAGATAGTTGTGCGCCAGAATCAGGACATCCTTTTCCTGCGCGAGCTTGCGGATGCGTTCTATCTGTGCTGTATAGTTTGGAGTGGTGGTTACAGTCATTTTGTGTGCTCCTGTAAAATTTACGATTTGATAGTAGTGCAAAAGTAGATAAACTGTCAAACAGGCAGAGATGCTAGCACAAATGTTGTCTGGCGGAAACGTAAAACCACCTAAACTCGTCAGGTATAGTATGGCTCTCGATTCCACCGGCCCTTATTCAATTTGATGGTCCAGCGGTGATGTAAACCTGTTGGGGAAATATTCAAACGTAACCACCATCTTCAGCAGACAAAGGAGGATCATAACGTGGTAAAACCTTTTACCCGAAAACGTACAGGGCTGCTCTTCTGCACGTTCAGTATCATTTTACTGTTCTCCGGGTGTCAGAGCACCTACTACGCCGCTATGGAGAAGGTGGGCATTCACAAACGCGAGATCCTGGTGGATCGGGTCGAAGAAGCCCGCACCACCCAGGAAGAAACCAAGGAACAGTTTCAGTCCGCACTTGAGGCATTCTCCGCCCTGACCGACTTTGAAGGCGGTGAACTCGAAGAAAAATACACCGAGCTCAAGGATGTTCTTCAACGCAGCGAAGACAAGGCGGATGAGCTGCACCAACGCATCGAAGCAATTGAAGATGTTTCCGCGGCACTCTTTCGGGAATGGGAAGCCGAACTGGAAGAGTACTCCAGTGCCAGTCTAAAACGTTCGAGCGCGCGTCAACTGGAGGAAACAAAAGAGCGCTATGCCGAACTTATCGCTGCGATGCGCAGGGCGGAATCAAAAATCGAGCCGGTATTGGAGCCTCTGCGCGATCAGGTACTCTATCTGAAACATAACCTCAATGCGCGCGCGGTCGCAGCTTTACGTCACGATCTTTCAGATATACGCACCGATGTTTCCATCCTCATCCGTGATCTGGAAGAGGCGGTAGCAGAAGCGGATCGTTTTATCTCGAGCATGGAAAATTAGTATTTTTTACGCCACTATTAAAAGGATCATTTATGTCACGTACTGGCGTTTCACTCTGGAGTTTATTTCTGGTTCTGCTGCCTCTTCCGTTCAGCCCCTGTTGTGCCAGTGAAACTGGCGAGAAACCAAATCTGGAAACGGCAACCTTCGCTGGGGGATGCTTCTGGTGCATGGAGCATCCTTTTAGCAAACTTGACGGGGTCAAACATGTAGTGGCGGGTTTCAGCGGCGGCAAGGAACCCAATCCAGACTATGCCATGGTTGCTTCGGGTAATACATCTCACCGCGAAGCTGTACAGATCACCTTTGACCCGGCAGTGATCAGCTATGCTGATCTTCTGGATATATTCTGGCGTCAAATCGATCCTACTGATGCAGGCGGGCAGTTCGCAGACCGTGGACTTCACTATACCACTGCAATTTTCTATCACAATGATGCCCAGAAGCAGGCTGCGCACCAGTCGCTGGAACAGCTTACCCAAAGTGGGCGTTTTGATGCAAAGATTGCCACGGACATTCAACCTTACAGAAATTTTTACCCTGCTGCAGAACAACATCAGCAATACTACCGCAAATGCCCATTGCGTTACAGCAGCTATCGGAAAGGCTCAGGGCGGGAGGGATTTCTGAAGCGAACATGGGAAAACGAAGGGGAATTGCGCAAAAATGAACCCCGTTCCGGAGAGGAGTCTTTACCTCCTTCAGAAGCGCAGTTACGTGAAACACTTACCGAATTACAATACCGCGTCACGCGGGAGAACGCCACGGAACCGCCCTTTGCCAATCCATATTATGACAACAAGCGCGAGGGAATTTATGTGGATATAATCTCGGGCGAGGTGCTTTTCAGTTCAACGCATAAATTTGATTCCGGCACCGGCTGGCCCAGTTTTTACCGTGCGGTTTCGCAAAACAGCGTAGTTGAGGTTGAAGACGATCGCCTGCTTATGCGCCGTACCGAAGTGCGCAGCCGCGCCGCGGATTCCCACCTGGGGCATGTGTTTCCCGATGGTCCCGCGCCCACCGGACGGCGCTATTGCATCAATTCTGCGGCACTGCGTTTTATCCCCAGCGATGAAATGGAAACCGCAGGATATGCCGAATGGCTGTATCTGTTTGATAAAAAGCCGGAATAGCCCCTGATCTGAGCGGAACAAGTTGATAAAAGACACTATATCCATTTGTCTTTTTTGTTCTTTTCTGTATACTTGGCCCTGTTAGATGTGGTTAAAACCTTCAATGTAAACGTGCCAAAAGGAGATTATACGATGAAATTTTTCAAGATGCTGCCGTTGCTGGCGCTGCTGGCGCTGCTCGCAAGCGGGTGTGCCAAACAGGTTAAGGAAACAGAAGACACAACCGACACTGCACAGGAGACTGCGAGCGCAGTTCAGGATGCCTATGGTGAAGGTTACGAGGATTCCAGCATCACCGATGACAAGGTGAGTGACACAGCGGGAGCAGAAGAAGATTACACTGACACCGAAATGCAGGTGAAACTGGAGCGGATTCACTTCGCGTTTGATAAATACGATCTGAACACCGATGCGCGCCAGACCCTGCAGAACAATGCCCTGTATCTGGAGCAGAACCCGGATGCCAGCATCATCATTGAAGGACACTGCGACGAGCGCGGCTCTGACGAATACAATCTCGCCCTGGGCGAGAAGCGTGCCCGCGCCGCGGCTGAATATCTGGAAAATCTCGGCGTGGACAGCGACCGCCTCCGCACCATCTCCTACGGAGAGGAAAAGCCGCTCAATCCCGCTTCCAACGAAGAAGCATGGGCTCTGAACCGGCGCGCGGAATTCAAGTTACAGCAGTAGCAGGCACCACCGGCACAGTACCATCATTCGGCTGTTGCTGAAAAGGGCCGCACAACTATCTGTTGTGCGGCCTTTGTTTTACTCCAGCGAAGCTGCCCGCTAAGAGCCAGCAAAATATGCCAATGGGCAAGTTATATTCCACCAACATTTCGGGAGAGTTTTCCTCATGAAATATCAGCTCATCAGTTATATAACCATCCTGAGTCTTGCCGGCCTCAGTGCCTGTGTTCCCATGCAGGGCAATCAGACCTTGAGGGCCGACCTGAACCGGGTTCAGAGCAGGGTAGCCACTCTGGAACAGCGCACCGCGGGACTTGAAAAGGATAGCGGCGTTAATGAGATTCTGCGCCGCCAAGCGGAACAGCGTGCCGAACTTGACAGCATCCGGATCGACATTCAGAGTATCAACGGACGCATTGCCGACCAGGAACAGGGGCTCGAACAACTGCGCGAGGAGATGAGTCTGCGCCAGTCCGACCTGGAGCTGCGTCTTGTCAAGCTCGAAGACCGGCTTCAGCGCAGATCAGAAGAGGGAGAAACAAATTCCGGCACACAGAAAACGACCCCTGCGCCCCTGCCGGAAGGTTCGGGCACCGTTTCTGACTCCGTCACCTCTGACACAGAGGCGCCTCAGCCCCTCCCTACAGACGCGGAAAGACAGTCCTCTGACGGTGCCGCGGAAACGTTATACCGCGAAGCCCTGGAACTGGTTCAGCAGGATAAGGAGTTCAGTAAAGCACGTGAAAAGTTCACCACCTTTGTGGAGCAATACCCGCAACATAGCCTGGCAGTAAACGCCATGTACTGGATCGGCGAAACCCTGTACGGAGATAAAAAATACGAAAACGCCATCCTGCAGTTTCAGGATGTGATTCTGATGTATCCCCAGCATCCCAAAGTACCTGCGGCGCTGTTAAAACAGGGGCTGGCGTTTTACGCTCTCGGAGACAATCGCAATGCCAGAATAATCCTGGAAAAGGTAGTGGATGAATACCCCGAGAGCGCCGAAGCGCAAAAAGCGAAAGAGAGATTGGAGCAATGGGAGAACTAAAATCCACCTCATCCGGCACTGACACACTGATCAGGGGTATGAGAAATGACGGATCATTTCAGGTGGAAAAACAACTCCAGGCGATCTCTTCCGTTTCCGAGCTGGTGGCACAGGGCTTCACCCCTGCCGAGCTTGTTCACAGTATATTTTCCCCTGCACAGGTGCACTTATACCCACCCATGGATCTGAAATTCAAATGCCATTGCAGCAAAGCTGGCGTTGCACGCATGCGTGCAACCATGGGGCCTGCAGAGCTTGAAGAGATGGTTAAGGCCGGAGAGGATGTGCAGATTACCTGTGAATACTGCCGCATCAGATATGAGTTCACTCCTGATGAAATAAGGCAGATTAGCGAAACTCTGCAGGAACGCAGTCACTGATTCTCACCTCCCTGGATATTCTGCTTTACCGACACGGAGAACAAAAAGCATGGCAGGAAAAACACGCAAGCGCTTTGGAGAGGTATTACTTGAAGCGGGGATTATTTCCCGGAAACAGCTTGAAGAAGCCCTGAACGCTCAGAAGGGCACGCGCAAAAGCCTGGGTAAAATTCTTGAAGAACAAAAAGTTATAGGGCAAAAGGACATTGCCGCAACCCTGGCGCGTCAGTTCGGGTTCAAAACCGTGCGTAACATTGCCCAGCACAAATTCCCCGCTTCCATCCTTGAGCTTATTGACAGTCAGAAGGCTCTGGAGAAACAGATCTTTCCTCTGAAAGTGGAGGACAAGAAACTCTATCTGGCCGTGGTAAATCCCCTGGATATTGAAACTCTGGACACCCTGTCGTTTGCCACTGGTATGCATATCGTCCCCATTGTCACAACCCCGGATGAAATTCACGCCGCTGTCAACATCCATTATCTTAACACTCTCACAGAAAAATATGACGAAAAGCACTAGCGTATCCTCGTACTTGACACTCCCCAGATGGTACACCTGACTTCAGGACTTCTGCGTGATACAGGCTACAGCGTCACCTTTTCCAGCAGCGCCGGTGATGCCTTGAGGCTGTGTTCCACCACCAAGCCCCATCTGATTGTCGCCGAAACCCAGATTCCGGAACTGGATATCACACGTTTTTATAATGCCTTAAAGCAACACGCCAGCACCCAAAACTCTGCCCTGATCGGTCTTTCGTTCCGCGCCACCGCAGCGGAAGAGGCCAGGCTCCTGGATATGGGGTTTATCGATTTCATTGCCAAGCCGGTAAATGCGGTGCGCCTTAACGCCAGAGTACGCCGAGCCCTGCGCCTGCTGTATCAGGATGGGCGCTGAACCAGGAGGCCGTCTCCTCTCGCGTCCCGGATCCATGCAGATACTCCTCCGGATTCCGCATCTTCCAACGCAGATATTCCCCATCCGGATTCGGCCGAAAATACACATCGTCGCGCCACTTCATGCGGCAGCTGTATACATATAACTTCATTGTCAGCAGTCCGGTAAAATATGGCACTGCATTTTTCCATCGGGTTGAGAAAGACAAATTCAACCAGATCATCAATCGCGGCATTGTGGTAGAATTCGACAGGGTAGGAAAACTCCGCTATTCGGGTACCAGGAGCAAAATGCCAGACCACAGGATTTTTTTCTCCTCCGGTGTTGGCGCTTAAACATTTGGATACTGGTGCTGTCAGCAGGGTTTCGGAGTAGTGATAGTGGTAGCGGATAATATCCTGCACTGCGGGAAGGAGATTTTCAAAGCCGATGTGGGTAAAATATGAGGTTATAAACTCCAGCTGGAGACGCTGAGCCTGCTCCACTCCCCAATCGGGTATCGGGGCAGAAGCACTGATGTGGCCTTCCTGTTCCAGCCAGGTTCCAAGTTGCTCGAGAAATTCCACTCCACTCAGATTGATGCTGCTGCAGAGCAGACCAAAATACGCCACGGCGCGGCCGGTATTGTAGAACAGATTAAGGGCGCCGGCGAGAACAGCAGCGCATCTGATCTCCTCCCGGGGCATGCTCGATGTGGAGGTAACCGTATATGGCGGCTTATCCATGGCATTTATACCAAATACGCTGCGCTGCTGTTCGAGCGCTGTACCCGGAAGTAATGCGAGGGGAAACATCTCTATATGATTTGGATAAAAACCCAGAGCGACGTCAAGGCTTACACGCAGCCCGGAGTAGGTATCTTTGGGAAGAGCATAAATGAGATCTATTCCGTAGGTCACTCCATGCTGATAGAGCTCGGACAACCCGGATTCAAAACGCTCCTGATCAAGGGTTCTGTTTACGTTTTTGAGTACGTCTGCATGCACCGACTGAAGCCCGACCTGGACTGAACACGGAAGCTGTGTGAGTAATTGCGCCGTCTCGGAATCGATGTGTTCCGCCTTCGCCTCCAGGTGATAGTGCAGCTGCGGGGCATAAGCAAGAAACAGACGCAGCAGGGCTTTGCCCCTGCTCGCAGGGACATTAAAGCTCGAATCAAGCACCCATACCTGCTCAACCCCGCTGGAGGCAAAGAGCTTGAGCTCCTCCTGCAGGCGTGCGTGCGGAATTTCAACTACACTGCGGCTTCCCCCCGCATCGAAACAGTAGGCACAGCGAAACGGGCAGCCACGTGCGGTCTCAAGCAAAACACCGCGCCCGGGTTCGAGAATTCCAGTCAACCACGGAGATACAGGCAACTCCGGATGGGCTTCACTCCACACCCGGATCGGGCTCTGACGCTCAAATGTCCCGTGCATAACCTGATCAACGAGGCGACGGAACATGGATTCTGCGTATCCCTGGATCACTACATCGAATACGCGCGTGAACTCGTGGCAAGTGTGGATACAGCCTGAAACTTCCGGACCTCCGCCGACAAATACCGTATCCGGGAGCACCTTTCTGAGCTCAAGGGCGAGTTCCAGAAGGCGGATGCGGTTCCACACATACAGACTGAAGCCGATAAGCCGCGGCTGCAGAGCCGATAGAGCGGCACATACCGCTTCTTTATCGAAATCCGGAGGTAAATTGAGAATTTCACTCTGACAAAAAGAGGGGAGAGAGGCACACACCGAAGCAGCTCCCAGGGGGTCGGCCTGGAGGATACTTCCGGTATGACAGGCTATTACTGCAACGTCTGCGTTTGTCGTGGCAGTCATCGTTTCAGCCGGGCTTTGATTTTAGGACTGCCGTTCTCGTTGACCACATCAAAACTGCACTGGACATTGCCGTAGCGCTGGCGGATGATCTCTTCCTTGGTGCGCAGAAAGGTTTTCATACTATTAATGCCGTCGATGGAGGCGGGAACCCTGCACTCCATACACAGACGGAGATATTCCTGATACAGTTGGTTCGGATCGGTTGATGCCGGAGCTGTACTTGTTCTGCTGTTTTGTTGAGGTCTCAAAGAGGAAATTTTCTGGGTATGGCGCGGGAAGCGTCCTTCATCCATCTGGCGTTGAATTCTCTCCCACATCCCTTTATAGGAGTGGAAACTGCTGGAGAGATTCTGGAGCCGGTAACGCAGTTCCGTCTGAACAATTTTCCTGCGCCCGAGAAGGCGCAGCTGACGTTCCAGATCATCTCTGGCTTTGATAGGCGCGATCTTTTCAACTCCGGCAAAATACTGTTCATACTGAACCCGTAGCTCCTTGAGCATCTTTTCCACCTCATCGAGCTGGCGTGAAATGTGCTGACGTTCATTTTTCATACCGGGAGCACCTTCGGCGTTGACCTTGACTGAGTACCTGATTTCAGTTAGAAGGTGCATTTTAACATATACTACAGGGAAATACGAATGGGGGAATACGAATGAAGAGCGAGAATCTGGGAGCAATTGTCCTTGCGGCGGGGAAAGGAACCCGCATGCGTTCCAAACATCCGAAAGTGCTTCATCCCATAGCCGGCTACCCCATGGCGGCATACCCGCTTAAGCTGGCCGAAGAACTGGGCAGCACTAAAACCGTTATGGTTATAGGACATGAGGCGGATATGGTTAAGGATGCCTTTGCTTCTTACGGGGTGGATTTTGTCCACCAGCATGAGCAACTGGGCACCGGTCACGCGGTTCAGGTGGCGTGGGAGGAGTTGCACGATTTCAAGGGCACGGTTTTACTGCTGTGCGCGGATGTCCCCCTGTTGCAGCGTTCAACCCTGGAGAAACTGGTAGAAACCCACACCTCTTCGAACGCCTGCGTATCGGTTCTCACCGCTGAGGTGGCTGATCCTCACGGCTACGGACGTATAGTGCGCGAAAACGGTATGATCCATGCGATTGTCGAGGAAAAAGATGCCAGCGCGGCACAAAAAAAGATACACGAAATCAATACCGGAATCTTTGCCCTCGAGGCACCTGCGGTTGCCGCTCTGTTACACCAGCTCGACAATAACAATGCCCAGCAGGAATACTACATTACAGATATTGTTTCCCTCGCTGCAAAACAGGGACTTAAGGTAAGTTCTGCAGTGCTCGAGGATATAGATGAGAGCATGGGGGTAAATGACCGGATTCAACTTGCGCGCGCAGCACAACGGATGCGACGGCGTATCAATGAAGCTCTCATGCGCGCCGGGGTAAGTATGGAAGATCCGGACTCCACCTACATTGATGCCGATGTGTGCATTGAGGCGGATACCTATATCCAGGCAGGTGTGCACCTGCACGGAACCACACATATCGAAGCAGACTGTATCATTGAAACCGGAAGCGTCATCTGCAACAGCCACATTGGCGCGCGTTCGCATATCCGCGCGGGGAGCAATATTGAAGGCTCAACCATAGGGCAGCAGTGCAATGTAGGGCCTATGGCACATCTGCGCCCCGGCACCAACCTGGCAGGATTTAATAAAATCGGAAATTTCGTTGAAACCAAAAAAGCCGATATCGGCCTGCGTTCTCAGGCGAGTCATCTGAGTTATATCGGCGATGCGGAGCTGGGTGAAGATATCAATATTGGCTGCGGCACTATCACGTGTAATTACGATGGGGTGAATAAGCACAAAACCACCATCGAGGACGGAGTTTTTGTAGGCAGCGATACCCAGTTTGTCGCCCCGGTAACCATCGGACGCAACAGTCTGATCGGTGCCGGATCCACTATTACGAAGGATGTTCCCCCTGATTCTCTGGCTCTGGCGCGCGTAGAGCAGAAAAATATTCCCGGATGGAGAAAAAAACATAAATAGAGCTGAAAATTTTAAATCAGGGAGATCAGCACCAGGCGCAGAGCGAGCAGGGTAAGTACTATTTTCAGAATCCGGGTAAAGCTCTTTTCCGGTATACGCTGGCGCAGGCGGGTGCCGCTCCATGAGCCGGCAAAGACTGCCACGACAAGGGCGCAGAGGAGTCCTGCATGGGCTGAAAAAGGGAATCCGACAGCAGTAAAGATAAGGATTTTTATTGCGCTGACTCCGGTCATCATAATGGCGGATGTAGCCACAAGCTGATCTCGCCTGAGACGCTGTTGTAGCAGAAACGGGAGGTTCAGAGGTGCGGAAGAGCCTACAAACAGGGTCAGAAAGGACTGAATAAAGCCGAGCCCGGCAAAGGCGCCTCTGCCCACACGCCAGCTGAGATGTGACTTCTGCGCTGGATCCGATTCAGTATATTTTCTCCACTGCAGTCTGTGAGGCGGTATCCATACCATGAGCAGAACAAAGATACCCAGGGGCAGGGCGGAAAAACGCATCTCGAACCTGGAATAAACCTCAAGCGCTCCGGGCATCCCGAGTAAAACTCCGATTGTAAACGGCAGAGCTACACGCCAGACAATGGAGTGATAGGATAGAGCGGCTCTGCTGAAATTGCTTGCCAGCTGGGTAACGGCATGCAGCGGAATCACAATATGCACTGGCATAACCAGGGTCATGGCGGAAATCAGCAGCATCCCACCCCCTGCAGCAGTCACTGCCGTGAGCGCAGAGGTAAAAAACGCCAACCCGATCAGAATTATTTCCATGGTTGTATTCCGCCAGTATCTGACAATTTATACCCGCTTCTGCTACAATACGCGCGGTTATCCATTATATTCTCCGCAACCAACGTTATCCGTTTATAGGACAGCAGGTGCATCCACCGCACCACTGATAGCATATATATGATCCTGAAAACAGTTCGCTATTTCCTTTTAATTCTCCTTGCCGGATTACTTATCGGCTCTTCTGCAGTTGTGGGAGCATACTTTTTTGTCTCTTCCAGCCTGCCCAAACTGGATAAACTGGAAGATTACGCACCCCCGGAAGTCACCAGGGTATTCAGCGCAGACGGACATAAGATTGCCGAATTCTACCGTGAACGCAGAATTGTGGTTCCCGTGAACCGCATGCCGCAACAGCTGATTCAGGCTTTTGTAGCCGCGGAAGATGCTTCTTTTTTTGAACACCAGGGCCTGGACTTTGTCTCTATCTTCCGTGCGGCGATAAAAAATATCCGTGCCGGTGGTATTGTCCAGGGTGGCAGTACCATAACCCAGCAGGTGGCTAAAAGTCTGCTCCTCACCCCGGAGCGCAAATTTTCACGCAAATTCAAGGAAGCTATTCTGGCGTGGCGGATTGAACAGAATTTTTCCAAACGGGAAATTCTGCATATGTATCTGAATCAGATATATCTGGGGCACGGTGCATATGGAGTTCAGGCAGCAGCGGAAAACTACTTTGCCACAGATGTGGAAAATCTCACCCTCGCCCAATCCTCGATGCTTGCGGGGCTTCCTCAGGCCCCCAGTCGTTATTCACCCTACAGACATTTTGAACGCGCGCGTAAACGCCAGTTGTATGTGCTTGAGCGTATGTTATCCAACGGCTTCATAGATAAAGCACAGCTTCAACAGGCGCGCGAAGAAAAATTGTCTGTTCATCCGCGCAAAAAACATACAGCCGCAGGTACCGGATACTTTACCGAGCAGGTCAGACGTTATCTGGAGCATGAATTTGGTGAAGATTATCTGTATAGCGCCGGGATGGATGTCCACACCACGATAAATCTGGAGATGCAGCAGGAGGCCCAGAGCGCAGTACGCAAAAATCTGCAGGCACACGAACGCCGCCGTGGTCTCAGAATGCCGGAGCGCGTTGTTTCTCCGGAAACATCCGAGCAGGTGTTTGAAGATGTCCCGGAAAAACTGGAAAAGGGGGAAATATACCCTGCTGTTTTAACTTCCGTAGATCCCAGCGGGAATCTGGAAGTTCGGTACGGCAACCACCGTGGAATTATCCCGCGCTCGAGTATGAAATGGGCGGAACCATTCAGGATAATTACGTATCCAGAATACAGAACTTCCAAGGGCAATCCCGAAGAGGGGGAAAAACAGCTGCCCGTTGGTTCTGTGATTTATGTAAAGGTAAATGATACCCAATCACAACCCTTTGATGCGGAATATTTTCAGTATCCAGAAGCCCAGGGTGCGCTTCTGGCCATGGATCCGCATACCGGGCGGATACGCGCCATGGTCGGTGGATATGATTTTGCTACAAGTCAGTTCAATCGGGTACTGCAGGCGCACCGACAGCCGGGATCCGCAATAAAACCTCTTATCTATGCCGCAGCACTCGATAAAGGCTTTACCCCAGCATCAATTATTATTGATACACCGTTGATTTATGAAGATACGGACGAAGAGGGCGAAAAAGTAAAATGGAAACCGGATAATTACAGCAACAGATTCTATGGTGCCACTACTCTGCGTGAGGCATTGAATAAATCATACAATATTATTTCGATTAAACTCTTAAAGGAAATTGGTATTCGCTATGCAGCCAACTATATGCATAAGCTGGGGATAGAATCGGATATCAATATGGATTTGAGTATGGCTCTGGGTACCAGCACCCTGACACCGCTGGAACTGGCTACGGCATATTCGGTATTTGCCAATGGCGGTATCCGCATTACTCCATCGTATATTGACAAAATCTACGACAGACACGGAAAAATTCTTAAATCTTCAGATCCAGCGGATTTCCCTACAGGACCTAAAGAGGGTCAGGAATTGATTGCTCCTGAGCGAAACCGGGTCATGTCGAAAGAAACCGCGGCTCTGATAACCAACATGCTGGAATCGGTGGTTCAAAATGGAACCGGATGGCGCGCCAAAGCCCTGAATCGTCCCGCTGCGGGGAAAACCGGAACCACGGACAATCTGCATGATGCATGGTTTGTAGGATATATTCCCCAGCTGGTTACTGTATCGTGGGTAGGCTACGATCAGCAGCGCCCGCTGGGGCGGCAGGAAACCGGATCCAAAGCTGCGGCCCCGGCCTGGGTCGATTTCATGCAACAGGCATGTGAAAACATGGAAAAGCGCAACTTCTATATTCCCGACAGCATGGAATTTCATCCTGTCGATCCCCAAACGGGGCTGTTAGTACCGGAAGACAGCCAGGACATGCGCATCGAGATGTTCGTACCCGGAACTGCGCCGGACAGCTATACCATTGATGAAAAAAAGAACGAGGCCAGGGATTTCTTTCGTCTGAATTAACCCATTACAGGCGCTGCATACATATATCCTCCAGAACACATCCACTGCATTGCGGCGAACGCGCCTTGCATACTGCTCGCCCGTGGTAGATAAATAGATGGGACAGCATCGCCCAGCAATCAGGCTCAACCAGAGCACACAGATCCTGTTCTACTGCCTGAGGATCCGTATTCCGGGTAAGACCTAAACGCCTGCTTACCCGCTTAACGTGGGTATCCACGGCAAAACCCGGGATATTAAAGGCATTGCTTAACACCACATTTGCCGTTTTGCGTCCCACCCCGGGAAGGGAAACCAGTTCCTGCATATCTACAGGAACTCTGCCTGAATAGGAATCTACTATGCGCTGCGCTGTTTCAATAATACGCGCGGCCTTGGTTTTATAGCACCCGATGGGGCGGATAATCTCTTCAATGCGCGCCTGTGCTTCCGGAGTGTAATTGTGCGGGTGGGGATATTCCCTGAACAGGGTTCTGGTTACCTTGTTTACCCGGATATCGGTAGTCTGCGCGGATAGAATAGTAGCTATCAGGAGTTCAAACGGTGAGGAATAATCAAGGGAGCATTTAGCGTCCGGATAGTGGGCGCGCAGCCGATGGAGACATGCGGTCGCTCTTTCTTTACGGGTCATGACGATATGGCTTTTTACCCTTTCTCAGAAGGTTACATATACCTGTACAAAATCAGTTATCAATACAATTAACAGAGTTATCCACAGGATCAGTCAGTGACATTTGAATATCGATGAGCCGGAAAGAACACGTCCCACTTTCCCCAGGGATTCCGGCTCTGTGCGCAGAACGTTAGCTCCAGTATGCACACGCATATCCATGATAAGAGGAAGATGGGTGAGATTTTTGCGCAACGATGCGTTATTGTCCACCTCTATATGTTCCACTTCTATATTCCCGATGGTATAAAAACGATCCCGACTCAATACCGGACAACATGCAGGATAGGTTGTGCGCAGCAAAAGAGGAGAAACGCGCTTCAATCTGCTTTGAAACTGCGGATGGCTTGATATCCACAGGGTATCCATAAAGTCCCCGGCTACAACAGCGGGAAGAAGCATATCGTATCTTCCAAGCAGATCAGAACTCAGAAGCTTTCTGATCTGCACAGGGCGGCGAAAGAAATTTCCTTTAAGACATATATTAAAAAATAAAAAACGTTTTCTGGCCGCACTTATATCAGCCACAAGACATTTTGACCCTTCACCCAGGTCATATTCCTGCACCTGCCTGAGGGGAATATTCCAGCTCATAAACGCCATACACCGGGTGCTTCCACTGTTCACCTCGGAGGCGTTCACTTCTCCGGCCAGATTATGAGCGCTTATTTTTTTTAAAATTGCGGAGGTATTCTGGAGAGCGAGCAAATCAGGAGCTATGGAACTCACATAGGTACGGAAAAATGTTACATCCGTGCATCCATCCATATTCAGTGAAAGAATGCGGAGTGTTTCAGACATAACATTTTCCCCCCTTGGAAAATTTGAATTGGGTGGGTTTATATACGCTCTACTGTATGGATTATAACCGGTTTTATAGCAATATCACGCATGTTTGTGCTTACTATCTCCCCAAGATAAGAGGAGCGCTGAATCGCATTGATATTGCCGAAAAAATTCAAATATACTCGGATTTCAGGGAGCGCCGCATCAGTTCCACAACTGCCGTACGTGGATCCTTGTCTTCATAGAGAACCGCATACATCTGATTGATTATAGGAACATCAATCTTAAGTTTTGCCGCAAGATGATATGCCGACCTGGTTGTCTCTACGCCTTCGGCAACCATATGCATCCCGGAAAGTATATCTACCAGATTTTTTCCCTCCCCCAGGGCAATCCCCACACTGCGGTTGCGGGAAAGCTCTCCGGTGCAGGTAAGAACCAGATCTCCCATACCCGCAAGACCAGCAAAGGTTTCTGCGCGGGCGCCTAAAGCTATACCAACGCGTTTCATCTCTGCGAGCCCGCGCGTAATAAGGGCGGCGCGGGTATTATTTCCATATTTAAGCCCATCACATACCCCGGCGGCCAGAGCTATGATATTTTTCAGGGCCCCACCAACTTCCGTTCCGATAACATCCTGGTTACTGTAGATGCGAAAATAATCGGTACTGAACATATCCTGAACTGTGTTGGCCACATCTTCATTTTCTGAAGCCACTACCGCCGCAGATGGAATTTCTTCAGCTATTTCACGTGCAAATGTAGGCCCGGAAATAAACGCGGTTTTGGCACGAGAGTGATCTATTTCAAGCACTTCAGATATGACGTCCGACATAAGCCCCAGAGTGGAATTTTCTATCCCTTTGGATGCGGAAACTATGGTGGCAGAACGGTTAAAGTATGGAGCAGACTGTTCCAATACCGAACGCATACGTTGCGAGGGAGGAACCAGCAATACCACCTCATGCGAAACCACATCCTTTAATGATGAAGTAAATGACAGGTTCTGACTCAGACCTATCCCGGGAAGATACTGTTTATTCTCGCGGTGAAGGTTCATATACTCCACGAGCTCGGTTTCATAAGCCCACAGCTCTACCCTGTAGCCTTTTTTGGCGAGAACATCGGCCAGACTGGTACCCCAGCTGCCGGCACCTACTACTCCTATATCCATATCATACACCTGTCTGTCTGAAGCTACTCTTCAGAATCGTCATCCAGAGCCTCGGCCACAATTTCATCTTCAACCTTCTCGGCCAGAGTGGCAACAGCGCCGATACGTTCCTGAGCATCCAGTACCATCAGACGTACCCCCTGGGTGTTGCGTCCAATAATGGAAAGATCTCCGACATTGGTACGCAGAATTTTCCCCTTGTCGGTGATAAACATCAGATCCTCTTCTGAGCTTACCAGTTTTATATCCACCACACAGCCGTTACGCACCGATGTCTTGATGGTTATAACTCCCTTACCACCACGCGACTGGGTTTTGTACTCATCTATACTGGTGCGTTTCCCATAACCTTTTTCAGTAACGGTAACCAGGGTTGCCGAAGTAGCATCGGTAACCACTTCCATCCCGATGATTTGATCTCCGTCCACCAACTGCATCCCTCTTACTCCACGCGCGGTACGCCCCATGGGACGTACATCCGTTTCGGCAAAGCGTATACATTTACCATGTTTACTTGCCATGAGGATATCCATATCCCCATCGGTAATCCGCGTAGCCACCAGGGCATCATCTTCATCTATGGTCATGGCAATAATACCCCCCTGACGCGGATGGGAATATGCCATCAATTCTGTTTTCTTCACTATACCGTTGCGGGTACAGGCAATGATGTATTTATTTTCACTGAATTCCTTTACCGGTAGAATAGTCATAATGCGTTCACCCTGCTCCAACTGGAGCAGATTCACAATGGCTTTGCCGCGTGCCGCATGACCACCCTGGGGAACTTCATGCACTTTAAGCCAGAAAACCTTGCCTTTATCGGTAAAAATCAGGATATACGAATGGGTCGAGGCAACAAACAGATGCTCTACAAAATCCTCCTCTTTTGGCTTTATCCCCGAGCGTCCTTTACCGCCACGCCGCTGTGAACGGTAGAGAGAAACGGCATTACGTTTTATATATCCGGAATGGGTAACCGTAACCACCATATCCTCTTCAACAATAAGATCCTCTATCGAGAAATCCTTTGTTTTGGGGACAATTTTGGTTCGGCGTTTATCTGCAAAACCCTCTTTAACCCCGATCAACTCGGCACGAATAATTTTAAGGATTTCCATATCACTGCCGAGAATCTCCTTCAGACGGGCAATTTTTGCGAGCACTTCGTTGTATTCAGTGATTATTTTTTCACGCTCAAGCCCTGTCAGACGGTGAAGACGCATATCAAGAATGGCCTGGGCCTGAATATCGGAAAAACTGAAACGCTCAATCAACCTCCCCTTGGCGCTGGGGGAGTTTTCGGAGCTTTTGATTATCTGGATAATTTCGTCAAGATTATCCAGGGCCTTTTTTAAACCTTCGAGAATATGCGCTCGCGCCTCAGCTTTTTTCAGCTCATAGACACAGCGGCGGGTAACAATATTTTTCCGATGCTCAATAAAGTGATCCAGAATCTCGCGCAGACTCAGAACCTTTGGCTGTCCATCCACAATAGCGAGCATAATGATGCCGAACGAGGTCTGGAGAACGGTCATTTTATACAGCTGATTCAGTATGACCGCTGCAACGGCATCACGTTTGAGCTCCACTACAATGCGCATTCCATCGCGATCCGATTCATCGCGCAGGTCGCTGATTCCTTCGATTTTCTTCTCTTTTACCAACTGAGCAATTTTTTCAATCAGGCGCGCCTTGTTAACCTGATAAGGGATTTCATTTACAATGATGCTTTCCCTGCCGGTGCGACTGTCAATCTCTACCACGGCTTTGGCGCGCATCTGAATGATGCCGCGTCCGGTACGGTAGGCCTCACGTATGTCATCGTCGCCGAGAATGAACGCCCCGGTGGGAAAATCAGGTCCAATTATTTTCCCGGTCAGCTCTTCAAACGAGAGGGATGGATCATCGATGATTGCCACCAGGGCATCAATAACTTCTCCAAGATTGTGGGGGGGGATTTTGGTCGCCATCCCCACCGCAATTCCCTCTGAACCGTTTATAAGCAGATTGGGAAATTTACACGGCAGAACTACAGGCTCAGTCTGGGATTCATCGTAGTTTGGAGCAAAATCGACTGTTTCCTTATCCAGATCCGCAAGCAATTCGTGTGCTATTTTTGCCATGCGCACCTCGGTATAACGCATCGCAGCGGCTGAATCACCGTCAATGGAACCGAAATTGCCCTGCCCATCCACCAGGGTGTGGCGCATGGAGAAATCCTGAGCCATGCGTACAATGGTGTCATACACTGCCGAATCGCCGTGGGGATGATACTTACCTATGACATCCCCAACTACACGGGCGGATTTTTTGTAGGGTTTATTGTATTCGTTCCCCAGTTCATACATGGCAAAAAGAACCCGCCGATGCACCGGTTTCAATCCATCACGAATATCCGGAAGCGCACGACCGATAATGACACTCATGGCGTAATCCATATAGGATTTACGCATTTCGTTCTCTATATTTACACTCGATTTATTGTGTTGAGATAACATCAGGATTTTCCTTGTGTTACTATTTTGTTTTTTTTTAAATATCATGGCGTCGCAAAAACTTGCCAACTGCTGCGTTGGTGTAATTGTCTCAATTCTTCGAGTACACAGGAGACGTTGCATGCAACGTCTTTACAAAGACAATCACGTGCCTTGCATTTGGCGCTTTTTGCTTAGCGATCTAACTTAATACTTATTGAGAAAGCATCAAATATCCAGATTGGAGACATTCAGGGCATTGCGTTCAATAAAATCACGCCGTGGTTCCACTTGATCACCCATGAGTACGGTAAAAATTTCATCCGCAGCTACTGCGTCTTCTATTTTCACCTGCAACAGGGTGCGTTTTTCCGGATCCATAGTGGTTTCCCAGAGCTGATCCGGGTTCATCTCACCCAGCCCTTTATAACGCTGAACATACTGCCCTTTCTTGGCGCGGTTAAGGACAAAATCCAACAGTTCTCTGAACCCATCCACATTTTCAATAACATTTCCATCCTGTAGCAGAGTTATATCCTCACTGTTGAGATATTCAATATTTTTGTATAATTGAAGCAGATATTTATATTCCTGCAGGGTGAAGTGCTCCAGCAATTTACGATCTATTCTTGCTCTGGTGCTGCCCATGGAGAACAATATTCTCGCAGGATTGGCGTAGAGGGTAAAATTAGCCTCTGGGGCCACCTGTTTCAGAATATTGAACAGTTCAGTCAGATCTTCGTTATCGATAAATCCATTCTGAAGTTTATTCTTTACAAAAATCTCAAGAACTTCTCTTTTTACCCCTCTGTTCACCATTTTTTCGAACATATTGTTGAAATTAACGATGATATTTAAAGTAGGGATTGCCTGTTTACCACGCAGGGTTTTGCCACTTTTACCCAGTTTTATTTCAAGTCCATCCACTCCTAGGTTGAGAAGATATTCGAGAAGTGTATCTTCATCTTTAATATAGGTGTCCTTTTTACCGCGTTTTACTTTGAACAGTGGAGGTTGAGCGATATATAGATACCCTTTTTCAATGATTTCCGGCATCTGGCGGAAGAAGAATGTCAGCAACAGAGTACGGATGTGCGAACCATCCACATCCGCGTCTGTCATTATAATGATACGATGGTAACGTATCTTATCTATATTGAATTCATCCTTACCTATGCCTGTACCCATAGCGGTGATAAGGGTGCGGATTTCATTGGAGGTAAGCATTTTGTCAAACCTGGATTTCTCCACATTCAGGATCTTACCTTTAAGGGGAAGAATAGCCTGAAATGAGCGATCCCGTCCCTGCTTTGCACTACCTCCCGCACTGTCACCCTCGACAATATATATTTCACTCTGTGCCGGATCTTTTTCCTGACAATCTGCAAGTTTTCCGGGCAGAGATAGTCCATCCAATGCGCCTTTACGCCGGGTAAGATCCCGTGCCTTACGTGCGGCTTCACGCGCTTTCGATGCTTCAATACCTTTTTCTACAATTTTTTTTGCTACTGCCGGGTTTTCTTCAAGAAATATACTCAGTTTCTCGTTGAGTAAAATCTCCACATATCCCTTTATTTCAGAATTACCCAGTTTTGTTTTGGTCTGGCCTTCAAATTGAGGATCTGGAACCTTAACAGAAATTACTGCGGTAAGGCCTTCACGCAAATCTTCGCCGGAAATACTTGTCTTGATATTTTTCAAAAGATTGTTTGCAGCTGCGTAGTTATTCAGAGTACGGGTAAATGCGGTTTTAAAACCAATCAGGTGAGTACCGCCTTCATGAGTATTTATATTGTTGGCAAAGGAAAAAAGCTTTTCATCATAGCTGTCGCTGTACTGGAATGCTATCTCTATAGCTACATCTTCTTTTACCCCTTCCAGAAAGATTATCTGAGGATGCAATGGGGTTTTAGCGCGATTGAGATATTCCACAAAGGATGTAATTCCGCCTTCGTAGAGAAATTCATGTTTTTTTTCATTGATAAAATCGTTTATTTCTATTTTTATCCCGGCATTCAGGAAAGCGAGTTCACGTAAACGTTTACTCAGAATTTCAAAGGAAAAATCTGTTTCTTCAAAAATTTCTGTGTCAGGCCAGAAGGTTATTTTAGTCCCGTTTTTATCTGTGGTGGATACCTCTTCCAGGGCAGTTACAGGTTTTCCCTTTTCATAACACTGCTGATATTTTTTTCCATTGCGCCAAATAGTAAGTTCAAGGCGTGAGGATAGTGCATTGACTACTGAAACGCCAACTCCGTGTAAACCACCGGAAACCTTGTAGGTGTCACTGTCAAATTTACCCCCGGCATGCAGAACAGTCATGACTACTTCTGCAGCGGATTTGTTTTCTGACTTGTGATGATCAACGGGAATTCCACGTCCATTGTCAATTACGGTGACGGATCCGTTTTCATTCAGATTGATAATTATTTTATTGCAATATCCAGCCAGAGCTTCATCGATCGAGTTATCAACTATCTCATAAACCAGGTGATGTAATCCCTGACTACCTGTAGAGCCTATATACATAGCCGGACGTTTACGAACGGCAGTCAAACCTTCTAATACTTTTATATTGTTCGCATCATATGTTTGGTTCATTTTTATTCTTTCGCTTACACACTTATAGGCATTAGGACAGCACAATAGGAATCATTCTGTTCCGGGACTATCAGGCTGGGCTTACCGCCAGCATTCAGAAATAGTTCAATTTTTTCAGAATCTATGCTGTTAAGGATATCCATAAGGTAATTGGCTTTGAATTTGGATTCTTTTTCTTCAAAACCGTAATTTACTTCCATATTTTCCGTCGCATTTCCGTATTCATTTTTTGCTGAAATTTTCAGGTTGTTATCCGTAAGACATAAATTGACGGTGCGGTTTTTCTCCTCCGATATAATCGAAACACGTTTAACCGCATCATATAGGTATTGTGTATTTATGCTTGCCTTTGAATCTGTTTTGTCCGGAATGACACGTCGGTAATTTGGAAAGGTTGCATCTATAAGACGTATAGATAGGGTTATGTTTTCTATATCGAAAACTATTTTCCCGTTAACTAGCTGTAGTTCCAAATTTTTATCAGTATTTTCACATATTTTCTTTATTTCCAGCAGGCCTTTTTTAGGAATAATAATTCCTTCATTCAGTCTTGAATTTTCATACTCAAATGGTTCTTTAAGACAAACAAGTCTGTGACCATCGGTAGCCACATAATGTAACATTTTTTGTTCGGTGTGAATATATAATCCGTTGAGATTAAATTTCTTCTCATCACTTGAAATACTGTTTATCGTTTTATCTATAATATTTTTCAGAAGCTTTGGATCATAACTTCTTATAGTTTCGCCTTTTTCCTGTTTGACGCTTGGAAACTCCACTGGATCAATAGCTGCCAGATTAAATTGTGAACTGGCACTTTTTATTTTTATCCAGTCGTTTTCTCCGGTTTCAATGCTGATTTTGTTACCCGGCATTTCACGTACTATTTCGAACAGTTTTTTTGCAGGAAGTGTTGTAATACCGGGTTTTATGATCTCTGCTGAAAGTTTGATCTGGATACTGATTTCCAGATCGGTAGCAATCAGATTCAGATTTTCACTTTCTGCATCTATCAGCACGTTGGCAAGTATAGGGAGTGTTTTTTTCTTTTCTACAATTGATTGCATTAGAAGAAGGTTTTTACTTAAGAGTTCTTTTTCGATTTCTATGTGCATGAATTTTCTCCCTACTTATTATGTTTTTAAAAAGGATAGTAGTAGGTAATAAGGGCTGTGGATTGTGGAAAACTTTCTACTGCTCTGTTTTTAAATGATAAATTTTGAGCATAAATTTGTTTTTTTTGTGGATAACTACTTTTACCTGTGCATGTTTTTTCAGCTTTTTTTTTACTAACAGCTTTGTAAACAATATTTTAACATCCGGGAATTTACCTGGAAAAATGCGGTTTTCAACTGGGAAGAAGCGTGTTTTTTATGTTTTTTATACTCTGTTTCAGGCTTGTATTGGATTCCAACTCCGCCTCAATTTTTTTAATTGCATGAATAACGGTGGAGTGATCTTTTCCTCCAAAATATTCACCAATTTCCGGATACGAATATGTAGTGAGTTGACGGCACAGGTACATCGCTATCTGGCGGGGATATACGAATTTTTTTGTGCGTTTTGAAGATTTCAGATCTGAAATCTTAATATTGAAATATCCGCTTACTTTTCTTTGAATATCTTCAACAGTTATTTCCTGGTTATATTCCACAATAATGTCTTTGAGAATTTCTTTCGTCATTTCTATGGTAATGGGTGTGGCTGTTAAGCTTGCATATGCACCTATTCTTACCAGATATCCTTCAAGCTCTCTGATATTGCTTATTACCGAGCTTGAAAGAAATTCTGCTACTTCTTCGGGGAGATCTATGTTATTTTTTTCCGCTTTGGCTTCCAGAATAGCCTGTTTGGTTTCCTTGTCCGGTGCCTGAATATCAGCGATAAGACCCCATTCAAATCTTGAACGCAGTCGTTCTTCCAGTCCCGGGATTTCTTTAGGAAACTTATCTGAGGTCACCACTATTTGTTTATGGGAATCGTACAGTGAGTTGAAGGTATGAAAAAACTCCTCCTGGGTTCGTTCTTTTCCCGCGATAAATTGAACATCATCTATAAGAAGAACATCGATTGATCTGAACTTGTTTCGAAAACCTTCCATTTTGCCATAGCGGATGGCATTAATGAGCTCATTGGTGAACTTTTCCGATGAGTAATAGCATACCTTTGAGGCAGCTTGATCTGTAATTATCTTATTACCAATCGCATTTAAAAGATGTGTTTTCCCCAGGCCGACCCCGCCGTAGATGAAGAGCGGATTGTATATAGTTGCAGGATTATTCGCCACGGCAATGGCTGCTGCTGCAGCAAACTGGTTAGAATTGCCTGAAATAAAATT
>JBNGCY010000020.1:0-33006 GCA_049975505.1 Desulfuromonadaceae bacterium
AACCGGAATAGATTTACAAGGCGCCTGGATTATAATACTATCCAGCCCACGATGAGTGCACGCAGAATTCAGACATATATAGCCAGGGAAATCGGGATCAATTTTGTGCTCAGTCTGATCCTTTTCACCTTTATCGTGCTCTTAAGCCGTCTGCTCAAACTTACAGACCTGGTTATCGGCAGTGGCGTATCTCTGGCCTCTGTGGCAAGGCTTTTTCTCGCTCTTCTGCCTTCGTTCATGCTTATCACCATGCCACTGTCATTCCTTCTCGCTGTCCTGCTCACCTTTGCACGCATGTCAGCTGACAGTGAAATCGTGGCCATGAAGGCATGCGGTATCAGTGTGTATAAAATGGCATATCCGGTCCTGATCCTGGCCCTGCTGGTGTGTGGCGCCACAGCATATCTTTCCGCCTACGCTGAATCCACTGGGCACCGTACCATGCGCGATATTGCAGTGAATGTCGCGATGGACAAGGCTGCGAGCGCGATAAGGGCTCAGGAGTTTAACGATGATTTTCCCGGACTGACAATTTTTGCCGACAAGGTGTACAAAGATACCAATCAACTCGAAGGGGTATTCATCAGCGATACCCGCATGGATGAAAAACACACGATTATAGCTGCATCAAGGGGTAAACTCGTAACGGACAGGACCTCTGATTCCATGTTGCTGCATCTCAGGGATGGATCCATTCACCGGGATGCCGATAACACGGATAAGAACGGTCTGCAGATTATCAATTTTTCCACCTACGATATAATTATTTCCATGGAAAACGCCGCAGCTCAGGACTCTGGCGCGACCTTACGCCCAAAGTTGCAGACTCTGCCGCAACTGTGGGACTCATTGCAGCAGAGCACCGCGGATCAAAGGCAATATCGGCGCGAACTGCGAGCGGAGATCCACGAACGTCTGATAATGCCGCTCTCCCCTCTGTTCTTCAGCCTGATTGCTATTCCTCTGGGGATAAGCTCCCACCGTTCCAATAGGGGTGCCGGCTTTGCTTTATCCCTTACGGTCTTTATGGTCTACTATATGCTTTTAACCATTGCGAAGACACTTGTGGTTGAACAGGGATGGCCTGCAACCGCAACCATGTGGATCCCGATTCTCGGGTTCGGAATATGCGGTATGCTCCTGCTCATAGCCACCGCTGAAGAACGTCCTTTTAATCCCATTAAAAATGCCATCGCTTTGCTGAAAAACAGGTGTGGGGAAACGGGATAGCCCTTTAATCCGATACTTTCTGCGAAAGCATCAAGCATGACTATTCTGCAACGATATCTGTTAGGTACCTTCAGCCGCATTGTCGCTCTCTCATTGAGTTCATTCTGCGCGGTATACCTGCTTATAGATTTTTTTGGACGTGTGGATAATTTTCTGGAACACGATGCGCAGCTTTCCCTTTATTTCATCTACTTCGGCGCCAAACTGCCCCTTATAATCTCGCAGGTACTCCCTCTTGCGGTGCTGATGGGGGTTTTTCTTACCCTGGGAGGATTTGCCAAAACCAACGAACTCACCGCAATGCGTGCCGGAGGTGTAGGTCTGCCTCGCATTGTTACACCGGTCATCGCTATAGCATGCCTTATCGGCGCCGGGCACTTCATGCTGAATGAATATGTTGTCCCGCCAGGGGTGAAAACGTTCAACCATATTATGCGGGTTGAAGTAAAGGGGAAACCGGCTGCACTGGAGAAACGCCAGGATCTGTGGTTTCGTGACCGCGATACTATGTATCACGCCGATTTAACCATCAGCAACACCAAAGCTCTGCATGGCATAAGTATCTACGAACTAAATACAGAATTTAAGCACAAGCGCAACATCAAGGCTGAAAAAGCGATCTATACCGGGACATCGTGGGAGGCTCACAATGCCATAGTACGCGAATTCAACCCCGATACCGGATTGTTGAAGCGCGAATTCCATACAGACAAAATCGCGATCGATCTCAATAAAACTCCGGAAGATTTCAGCTCCACCGAAAATGAGGCTGAAGAACTCAGTTTTGCCGAGTTGCGCGATATCTCGCGTCAGTTGAAAAAAGCAGGATTAAACAATTCAAAATATGTCGTGGATATGCAAGCTAAACTGGCCCAACCGCTGACATCACTGATTATGGCTCTTCTGGGGATACCATTTGCGCTGCAGAAATCGCGTAATATCAATCTGGGTCTGGGCATCTCCGTGTGTATCATGATCGGAATGGCATTTTTCGTGACCCAATCCACCCTTATCGCTTTCGGATATGCTGAAATTCTCCCTCCCCTTCTCGCCGCGTGGGCAGCAGATATCATATTCCTGCTCCTCAGTGTTTTCCTGATTCTTTCAACGCGCGAATAGAGTCACCCTTCTTACCATCATCTGCCATATAAAGAAGCCCCGTAGATGTTAGCATCTGCGGGGCTTCTTTATACGCATCGGCCTGATTTATTTAATAGCGGTAGTAATCGGGTTTGTACGGTCCGTCTACCGGGATATCGAGATATTCCGCCTGCTTCGAAGTGAGGCGGGTCAACTTCGCTCCGAGCTTATCCAGATGGAGCCTGGCTACCTTTTCATCGAGTAATTTTGGCAGCACATACACCTGACGCTCATAGCTGCCGTGGTTCTGCCACAACTCAATCTGAGCCAGAACCTGATTGGCAAAGCTGTTGCTCATCACAAAACTCGGATGTCCGGTTGCGCACCCGAGGTTCACCAGACGTCCCTTGGCAAGCAGAATAATGCTTTTCCCGTCCGGCCAGATGATCAGATCAACCTGGGGCTTGATCTCCTGCACTTCCAGGCTCGCATCAGAAAACAGAGAATCTACCTGAATTTCTGAATCGAAATGCCCGATATTACAAACAATCGCCTGGTCTTTCATTCTGTCCATGTGGGATCTGGTAATCACATCCACATTGCCGGTGGTGGTTACAAAGATATCCCCCCAGGTGCAGGCATCTTCCATATCCACCACCGTGTATCCTTCCATGGTGGCCTGCAGAGCGCAGATGGGATCAATTTCTGTAACACTGACCATGGCGCCCATTCCTCTGAAAGCCTGAGCGCATCCTTTGCCCACATCTCCATAACCGAGAACCACACACTTCTTACCGGCTATCATCACATCAGTGGCGCGCTTGATACCATCAATCAGAGATTCGCGGCAACCGTAGAGATTGTCAAACTTGCTTTTGGTTACTGAATCATTGACATTAAAAGCGGGGAAAAGGAGCTTACCATCACGCGCCATCTGATAGAGGCGATGCACTCCGGTAGTGGTTTCCTCACTCACGCCGAGCATACTTTCGTTAGTGCGGCGCCAGAAGGTGGGGTCCTCATCCAGGGTGGTGTTGAGCAGACGATCCACCGTTTCGATCTCTTCATGTTGTGTGGAAATTTCAGGTTTCACCCCGGTGCGCTCAAATTCGAGTTCGCGCTCCAGACCGCGATGCAGTAGCAAGGTCGCATCGCCGCCGTCATCCACAATAAGATGCGGGCCTTGCGCAAACGAGAGAGCCTGTTTGGTGAAATTCCAGTACTCCTCCAGGGTTTCCCCTTTGTAGGCAAATACCGGCACGCCACTTTCTGCGATGGCAGCAGCGGCATGATCCTGGGTTGAAAAGATATTGCAACTGGCCCAGCGCACCTCTGCTCCCAGGTCAACCAGGGTTTCAATCAGTACCGCAGTCTGGATAGTCATGTGCAGAGATCCGGAAATTCTGGCTCCAGCCAGAGGCTTGCTCGCGCGATATTCCTCGCGCACCGCCATCAGACCCGGCATCTCCTTTTCCGCAATGGAAATCTCTGTCCGCCCCCAGGGGGCAAGACTTAAATCTTTAACTACAGATTCACCTGTTTTACTCAATGTGATCACCTATTTCTGAACAGTTAGGGGGGTAAAAAAAGCATCTTATCTGATTCATCGGGGTATTTATCCTAGCATATCAACCTGCCAAGCTTAAGACATAACCTGCAATGGCTTTACAGGCCGGCACGACTTTTGAGCGATTCTATGCGATCGGTCTTTTCCCAGGTAAAATTGGGGAGTTCCCGGCCGAAATGACCGTATGCCGCCGTCTGGGCGTAAATGGGGCGCAGCAGATCCAGGGTTTCAATTATCGCCGCCGGACGCAGATCAAATTCTTCACGCACGATTTTGGCAATTCTATCGGGTTCAATAGCCCCAGTACCGAAGGTGTTGATCATCACCGACACAGGATCCGCCACCCCGATCGCGTAGGCAATCTGCACTTCACAACAGCGCGCCAGCCCTGCGGCAACAATGTTTTTCGCTACATAACGCCCCATGTATGAGGCACTCCGATCCACCTTGGAAGGATCCTTGCCGGAGAACGCCCCGCCGCCGTGGGAGCCCTGCCCGCCATAGGTATCCACAATGATTTTACGTCCGGTAAGACCGCAGTCACCCATGGGACCCCCCACCACAAATCGACCGGTGGGATTGATAAAGTACTTGGTGTTAATATCCATCAGTTCAGAGGGAAGAACCTTTTTAACCACCTCTTCCATGACCGCTTCTTCCACCATCTTATGTGTAGCGGCAGGCGTATGCTGTGTGGATACAACCACGGCGTCGATGCGCTTCGGGGTATGCCCCTCATATTCGATGGAGACCTGCGCTTTGCTGTCGGGACGCAGGATATCGACGATCTTTTCTTTGCGCACTTTACTCAGCTGACTGGTCAGGGCATGGGCGTACATTATCGGCATCGGCATCAACTGCGGAGTATCATCACAGGCATAACCGAACATAAGCCCCTGGTCTCCGGCACCCTGCTCCAGACACAAACCCTGTCCCGGAGTTACCCCCTGGGAGATATCCGGCGACTGACGATCCAGAGTGGTGAGAACCGCACAGGTATCCGCATCAAAGCCCATCTCGGAACTGACATAACCGATATTGCGGATGGTATTGCGGGCAACCTCCTGATAGTCCACATGGGCATGCGTGGTGATTTCGCCGGCAAGAACCACAAGTCCGGTGTTAATCAGGGTTTCACAGGCCACGCGCGAATGCTTATCCTGCTCGAGGATGGCATCAAGAATAGCATCCGATATCTGATCGGCCATTTTATCCGGATGACCTTCACTTACAGATTCGGAGGTGAACATATAATCCGTCATTGACATAGTGTGAGTACCTTTCTGATGTTATCGCATAATCTTGATATTATGTTAAAGGTCAGGTTCTATCCGAAAGCCTCCAGGCTCTGGTGGCATCTAACGGATATGGATCAATAATCCAGGTCTGGATCTGCCTGGGGCAAATATTCTGCCAGTCTTTTTTTCAATATCCGCAGAACATCAGCAGCGGTTTTCTGTTCCAGAAGGGTGCCAAGCAACTCATCATTGTAAGAGGTATTCCACTGGCGAATCAGTTTCTTGACCCGGGAAATTCCCTGACTGCTCATGGATAGCTGCGTATAGCCCAGAGCTATCAGAACAATACTGAACATGGGTTCTGCTGCCATTTCGCCACAGACACACAGATCAACATCCGCTTTTTCGGCACAGGCAGCTATGCGTCTCAAAGCACGGAGAATGGCAGGATGAAAAGGCTCGTACAGGTAAGCCACGTGTTCATTGCCGCGATCCACCGCGAGGCAATACTGAATGAGATCATTGGTACCGATGGAAAAGAAATCCACTTCGGAGGCCAGAATATCCGCAATAAACACTGCTGAAGGGGTTTCAACCATGATGCCGATTTCGATATCACGCTTGAAATCAACGCCTTCAGCATCAAGCTCATCCATCACCTGCGCCACAATTTTTCTGCACGTTCTGACTTCGGCCAGACCTGAAATCATAGGAAACATCAAACGCACATTGCCGAATGCGGATGCGCGTAAAATGGCACGCAGCTGGATATGAAACAACTCCTTTTCCCATAGAGACAGACGTATAGAGCGCAACCCCATCGCCGGATTGGACTCATCATCCAGGCAGATGGCATTAACAAATTTATCTCCCCCGATATCCAGAGTGCGGATAGTCACCGGGTAGGGCGCAAAGAGTTCCGCAGCCTTTTTATACGAAAGAAACTGCTCCTCTTCAGTGGGCGGTTTGGAGCGCGCCATGTACATAAATTCGGTGCGCAACAGGCCGATCCCCTGGGCTCCATTACTCAGGGCGATATCTGCTTCCTGGAGAAATTCGATATTCGCCTGCATGGAAATGTGCTTGCCATCCGCGGTAACTGCGGGCAGTTCGCAGTAATTGCGCAGTTCTTTGCGGTAAAATTCGTAGCGTCTTTTAAGCTCAAGATATTTTTTAAGCGTAGCTTTGTCAGGATTACATACGATTATGCCGCTGTTGCCATCCACGATTACTGCGGTATTGTCCGCGACCTGGCGGGTGATTTTTTCCAGCCCGACCACTGCCGGGATTTCCATGGAGCGCGCCAGTATTGCGGTATGTGAAGTTCTCCCTCCCAGGTCGGTTACAAAGGCCACGACATTTTCCGCATCAAGCTGACATGTGTCCGCCGGAGAGAGGTCATGCGCCACAATCACCGAGCGCCGCTCCAGTTCACCGACCTGAGGCTGTTCCATACCTTGAATGTTGCGGATAATTCTCTCGCCCACCAGCTCAACATCGGAACCGCGCTCGCGCAGATACTCATCCTCAATCTGCTCAAAAACCGTGACAAAACGGCGCAATACTTGCTTAAGGGCACCAGCGGCGTTAATCAGCTCCGAACGGATCCGTTCGACAGTCGAATCAATAAGCATCTTGTCATTGAGGATGAGCAGCTGAGTATCAATAATATAAAAATGCTCCGTTTTACTCTGGCGCATCAGCTCCTGCTGTACGTTTACCAACTGCTCTCTGGAGCGCTCAACCGCATCGAGGAAAATGCGTATTTCCTCATCAACCTGTGAAGCATCAATGGCATGCTCCTGCACCGAAACACGGCTGCGATCAAGAAGGCGCACCTCGCCTATAGCTATCCCCGGTGAAGCAGCAATACCTGTGAAGGTTGTCTGTTCCATAATAAATCAATCTTCGCCGAATTTATCGTCTATCAGGGCCTGAAGGGCATCCAGAGCGTCTTTGGCATCCTCTCCCTGGGTCTGGATCACAATGGATGTTCCCTTGGGTGCAGCCAGCATCAATATACCCATAATGCTTTTCCCGTTCACCTTCTCACCGTCTTTTTCAATAAAAATTTCACAGCTGAACTTATTTGCAAGCTGAACAAACTGTGCAGCTGCCCGGGCATGGAGGCCGAGACGGTTCTGGATAACAAGCTCTTTTTGTTCACAATCCATAAAAAACCAACCTTATATGGGAAAAACAGCGATGGAATTTAAACTAAACAGCCGGCAGAACAGAATAACATCAGTGTCATCCCCAGGATAACCACAACCGGGATTTTGTGCCGCAACAGCCATATGCTGACACCGATCAGTACCAGCACAGCACCAGCAAGAGCAGCGGACTCGGCCGGTTTGGTATTCAAGTCGACGCTGATTTCATGCCAGGCCAGAGCAGAGATAACTCCAAGAAGTACCATGCTGAACTGTTTCACCCTGACTGCAAAATTAGCCAGATGCAGTTGCTGAATAAGTGCAACAACCTGGGCACCGCGTACATATCCAAGGATGCTGCCTCCCAGTCGAACCAGAGTCGTCGGCAGGGTAAACAAAAGCACAACAGCCAACGGAGCCCATACAAGCCCCAGCAGCGTCAGGATAACTGCGGTCAATGCCGCCAGGGGACGCAATCCACCCCAGAACAGAGCATCCCCCACTGCAGCAACAGGAGCCATCACCGCAGCGATAAATTCGTCCGCCCCGATAACAACATATTCTCCCTGTTCCTGTTTTTCGTGCAAAGAGAGTTGAGCCGCAAGCACCGTGGGGGCGCAGAATACATTAGTGTTAAAATACCCTATGCGTCCGGCCGAGCTTCTTGGCGTGCGTCTCTTCTCAGCCGGGGGGCAAACCTCATTCTGGCGCCATGGAAGCATAATCCACGTGCTCCCTATCCCCTGGAAGACACGAAAATTCCAGCATAGCTGTAAAAACAGACAGCGCAGATTCAATCTGAGCAGTTTTTTTACCACTCCATGCATATATTCAGACCAGAGTTAAAAAATATGTTATGCCAAAACCGGCACCAAACAAAATAACTGCGTGACGTACTCTTATGCAGGCAAATACGGCGGCAACACCGGCAAGGATTGCGGCATACAGGGGAATATAAGAAACCTGTAGGGTTAATCCGGCAAAATACGGCACTACCAGAACAACGCTTGCCAGGGTTGCACTTAAAATAACTATCTGACCCAATACCCCGGCAAAAATGAAATTGGCCAGCCCGGCAAGATTCGCCCAGCGCAAACAGGTTCCAAGGTCAGACACCCTTCCACTTTCCAGTCGGATTCCCAAACGATGCTGAATTCTTCCGTTCATATGTCGCGCCCCGATGTCCAGCAAGCGCCCTAAAGGGGCAAATACTGCGGCAAAGAACACTATAATCACCATCAAAATCTGCGGCGGAAACATGGAGTCCAAGCCGGAGTTGAACCCGCAGAACAAAAACACTGCCGCAATAGTGGCCTGGGTATCGTCCGGTGCCACAGTCGCTCCAACCGGGAGCCGCATCAACCACAGAAGCTCCATAATTGCTCCCATCAGGAGCCCGGCGGCATAATCTCCCATGATAAGGCCGCACAGGGGACCACATACAATCGGACGGCACAGCAACGTCTGAGCCATGGCGGTTCTATCCAGTGCGCCAGCAATGACAAGGGCAGCAAGCAGCGCCCATTGCAACACACTCAGATCAACTGCCCAGTTCATGGCAATTACAATCCCAGCACTGGACCCGATCCGTAGGTACACACTGTGCAGTTACCTCTACCCCCATGGCCGAAAAACGATCCAGAATCCGCATATCTTGTTCATCCACTGCCAAGGTGCGGGATATGCAACGCTTGCCCTGTTCCAGATGCATATTCCCCAGATTCAGACGTGAAAACTCGAGACCGCTTTCATACGCACTCAGGGCATCCTGCGGTGTCGCAAACAACAGAAGTAAATTGTGCCGCCTTTCAAGATGGCGTTGACTCAAGGCGGGCAGCTCATCCAGTGAACAGATTTTAACCTGGAGGTGATCCGGCACACATCCGAGCATGAGCTGTTTACGAAACGGATCAGATGCAATGGCGTCATTGACGACGATAATATAATCCGCATGTACATGCGGTATCCACGCTTCAAGCACCTGACCATGGATCAGGCGATTGTCAACCCGCGCCAGTACTACCGACATCACCCCTCCATTCCGCCCAGTATGTCCCGGGCATTTATGATACTTTTTTGTGCATAACGCTGCAGAAAGTCAGCGAGGGTATCCACCTTCATGGAATCTCTGCTACTGCAGAATTTCAATACCATGGGGAGATTTACTCCGTTGAGAACTTCAACGCCGGGCTTGTTCAGAAAGCGGTTGGATATATTCGCCGGTGTTCCGCCAAACATATCTGTCATGATCAGAACCCCGTCTCCGTCTGCATCGACCTCTTCAATGGCCTGACTCAACTGTGTATATACAGCTTCAGGATCAGCACCGCGCTCTATCGCCAGTGCCCGCGCCTGTGGTAACGGCCCCATAATGGATGTGGCGGAGCGCAGGATCTCAGCTGCGATCCCGCCATGTGCTGTAATTATCAGTCCGACCATTATTTCTTCCTAACCAGATCCCGATGTGAAACCCTTACATTGTATTCCGCGGCCGTGAGCTGTGTATGCAGTTTTTCCGCAATTGCAACACTGCGATGCTGCCCGCCGGTACATCCGATAGCAATTGTAAGATAGCGTTTCCCCTCATTCTGATACAGAGGCAGGATAAATTTGAGCCATTCCAGGGTTCGCTGCAGAAATTCGGCACACACGGGCTGGCGCAGAACATATCCGGCCACCTCCTTATCCAGACCGCACTGAGGGCGCAACGCCTCTATATAGTGGGGATTAGGCAGAAAACGTACATCAATCACCAGATCAGCGTCAACAGGCAACCCATAGCGGAATCCGAACGACTGCAACCGCATCATCATCGCCGATCCGGCATGCGTATCATTATACAGATGGCGCAGGACGCTGGCTCTTAATTCGTGCACTGAAAGGGAGCTGGTATCGATTATAGCCGTCGCTCTGTTGCGTAGTCCGGCAAGCATTTTACGTTCTGCAGCAATGGAACTGCTCAGCCCCTCCGTAGCGTAGAGCGGATGGCGACGCCTTGTTTCGGAAAACCGGCGAATCAGGACATCATCCGAAGATTCAAGAAAAAGGATATCCAGCTCGTATCCGGCAGCGCAAACAGCTTGAATACTCGAATCCCACTCCACAGAAAAGTGTGGATTACGCACATCCATTACCAGGGCAATCCCTGCTGACTGTGCCAGAGGCTTATCCTGGTTCAACCTGAGAAATTGCGGCACCAGAGCAAGAGGAAAGTTATCCACCACATAAAACCCCTCATCCTCAAGAACTCGCGCCGCCGTGGTGCGGCCTGAACCGGATAATCCTGTAATAATAATAAAACGCACGGGAATCACTCCAGGTTATCACCGATAATGTGCTGTGAATGCTGCTGCGCCACTTCCGCCATACGCTTTTCCAGGCGATCCTGAAATTCGCGTGCACTGTTGTATCCCATCTCTTTAAGGAGCTGATTGCGCGCGGCAACTTCGATAATAGAGGAAATATTGCGTCCCGGACATACCGGAACCTTCAGCAGGGGGATTCTGATATCCAGAAGTTCATAGTACTGATCGTCAATGCCGAGCCTGTCATACAACTCGCCATCCTGCCACTCTGTCAATTCAATGGCCATGTCGATTTTTTTACGCTCACGTATAGCGGAAATGCCGAACAGATGTTTTATGTTGATTATCCCGAGTCCCCGGATCTCCATGTGGTAATGCAGCAGATCGCTGCCTTCACCGAAGAGCACTTTCGGCAGTTTGGTACGTACCTTCACCACATCATCAGCAACAAGCCGATGCCCACGCAGGACCAGGTCGAGGGCGCATTCACTTTTGCCTATGCCACTTTTCCCCATCAAAAGAACACCTACGCCAAACACATCCACCAGCACTCCGTGTACCGAAGTTTCCGGCAGAAGGCGTTCTTCAAGGAATCTGCTGATCAGGGAGATGAACGTGGAACTCTGTAACGGGGTTCGCAACAGAGGAATTGAGTATTTAGCGGTTTTATCCAGCAGCACCTGCGGAATTTTCTGCCCTTTGGTTACAATCATACAGGAGAACCCAAGGGCGCAGAACTGCTCTACATTGCGCTTCGCAACATCGGCAGGCAGTCCTTCGAGATAACTCAACTCTGTTGATCCCAGAATCTGCAGGCGGGATGGATGAAGAAAACTCAGATGCCCAGCCAGGGCAAGCCCCGGCTTCTGGATACGATGGGACTCTATTGTCTTGTCAAGTCCGGCGGAACCGGACATTATCTCAAGCTCGAGTCCGCTCTCTTTCTCAGCCAGAAGCTGCTTAACACTGAGGTTTTTCATGTAATCCCCAAAGGTCAGGCACCATCTTCGGAGCAGATAATCTTATAGATAGCTGCAGCGCTATCCGCTTCGAGCAGCCTGGTGCGCACCTCTTCTCTTTTCAAGAGTTTAGAAATACGCGCCAGGGTTTTCAGATGGGCGCTTATCGATTCTTCGGGGGCGATCAGCAGAAAAAACAGGTGGGCAGGTTTGCCATCCATGGAATCAAAATCGACCCCTTTGATGCTGCGTCCGAAAGCCAGATACATCCGGTCAATATCCGATATCTTTCCGTGCGGGATCGCTACACCGTCGCCAATGCCGGTACTGCCGAGACGTTCGCGTTCCTGAAGCACATTCAGGATCCGGGAGCGATCGAGTCCGGGCGCTGAACGGAGTAAAACATCTGTCATCTCCTCCAACAGCTCGTTCTTGCTCCCGGCGTCAATATCGGCCTCTACTGCCGATGAATCAAGTAATTCTGCTATAGTCATATCTCATCTTCAGCAAAAAGCCGGACAGAGGCATGAAATATCCAGTCCGGCTTTTTTCGGGTTAGCGTTCAGGTACAATCAGACCGTAATTGCCGTCTTTGCGCCGATAAATCACATTTACTTCTTCAGAGGTATCGTCGGTAAACACCAAAAAATCCTTATACATAAGATCCATCTGCATAACGGCCTCATCAATGGACATGGGTTTTACCGGAAAGCTGTGGGTCCTGACAATTTTGGGCTCATCCGCACCTTCATCAATACTTGCCGCCTCAATGATGGATTTGGTCACATTGCGACCTTTGCCCTTCCGCGGCGAGTGATCCTTAAGCTTATCTTTGTAACGTTTGAGCTGACGCTCAAGTTTATCCACCACCGCATCAATGGCCGCATACATATCGTCGTTTACCTCTGCTGAAGCCTTGATGGTGATACCCTTCGCGGTCAGGACAACCTCGGCGATATGACGGATCTTTTTTTCCACCTCCAGCACGGCCTGTGCTTCGATGGGCTCCTCAATATATTTTTTTACCCGGGCGAGCTTTTCTTCTACATACTCGCGTACAGGATCACTGCTGTCCATATGACGAAAGGTTACAGCTATCTGCATAGATTAATCCTCCACATTGCTAAAATAAACGCTTACGCGCGGTTGATGATCGGATCCCCAGCATTTCTCGATATTTGGTCACGGTGCGCCGGGCTATATTGATCCCTTCTTCTGCCAACATCTCGACAATTTTCTGATCTGAATACGGTTTATGTGTATCTTCTGCGGCTACTATATCGCGTATTCGACTCTTTACCGATTCCGCGGCAACGTCATTGCCTGTAGATGTACCGATACCACTGTTGAAAAAATACTTCAACTCAAACAGACCCTGCGGAGCCTGCAGATATTTACTGGTGGTCACCCTGCTGATGGTGGATTCGTGCATACCGATATCTTCAGCTACATCACGCAAAACCAGAGGTTTGAGATAATTGATCCCTTTATCAAAAAAGTCACGCTGAAACTTTACGATGCTCTCTGTCACCCGGTAGATGGTTTTCTGACGCTGATAAATGCTTTTCAGCAACCACTGGGCTCCGCGCAGCTTCTCCTGCAGGTATTCGCTGGTCTTCTCATCCAACCCCTGCCTGGAGATATTGGCGTAGTACGAACTGATCCCCAGGTTGGCAAGCCCGTCATCATTGAGGCTCACCACATACCCATCGGCGGTTTTATGCACAAAAACATCCGGAGTTATATACTGCACATCCCTGGCGCCAAACACACTGCCCGGATAGGGGTCGAGTTCACTCAGAATCCGCGCAGCGGCATATATCTCCTCTTCTGTAACCCGGCATTGGCGCGCAATCACATTGTAGCGCCGCGCTTCGAGTTCTTCACTGTAGCGGGTTACAACAATATCGGCCAGTGATCCCTCCATATCCAGAGCGCGCAACTGCAGGTGCAGACATTCACTCAGATTTCTTGCGCCGACTCCCGGAGGGTCAAGTTGCTGCACAACTTCAAGCCCGCGCAACAAAAGCTCTTCCGAAATGTCAAACTGGTGCTGTAACTCCTCAAGTGGATAACTCAGATAACCGGAATCATCGAGGTTGCCGATGATAACCACCGCTGCTTCCACGACCTCTTCAGGATAGCGCCCGAGTTGAAGTTGCCACATCAGATGCTCACACAGGGTCTGGGTTCCACTCAGAACATTGTCATACGCAGGCTGGTCGTCATCAGGGGCTTCGGCAATACTGCCTCCCTGGCTGTATCCCTGCAGATAGCTCTGCCAGTCTTCGATGCTGGCCAGCCCTTCGGGTTCGCCCACCTCCTGCGTGGTTTCTGTATCATTCGAGGGTTCAGCACTATCTTCACTGGCAAGAGTCTGAGACTCCGGTTCAGTCTCGGCAAAATCCCCTTTTTCGAGTAACGGATTTTCTTCGAGTTCCTGCTCGACCACCTCTTCAAGCTCGACACGGGAAAGCTGCAGCAGTTTGATCGCCTGCTGTAACTGCGGTGTCATAACCAGTTGCTGGCTGAGCTTAAGCTGTTGTCGAAGTTCCAGTGCCATGCGGCAATCCGATCCTCTGAGATAATCTTGAAATCAATCCGGCTGAAAAACTGTTTGTATAGCCTATTCTAGCAGTAATTGTTTTTTACACCTACATAAACCGGCCTTCGCAGATGCGCTAAAGGCGGAAATCTTCACCCAGATATATCTGCCGCGCCCTGGGACTTGCGGCGATCTGTTCAGGATTCCCTTCTTCGAGCAACTGACCATCGTTCAAAATGTAGGCCCTGTCACATACCCCCAGGGTTTCACGCACATTATGGTCGGAAATAAGAACCCCTATTCCCCGGTGTCTTAAGCTGGTGATTATCTTCTGAATGTCGATCACCGCCAGGGGGTCAATTCCTGCAAATGGTTCATCTAAAAGGATAAAGCGTGGATCGATAACCAGAGCTCTTGCAATTTCAGTGCGTCTGCGTTCCCCTCCGGAGAGGGCATACCCTGGCGAATCGGTAACGTGGGTAAGACGAAACTCCTCGAGCAGCTGGTGTAATCGCTCTTCGCGTTGAAATTTGTCATCCACATGGTACTCCAGAACGGCAAGGAGGTTCTCCCTGACACTGAGTTTACGAAACACCGAGGATTCCTGCGGCAGATACGCGAGGCCTGCAGCAGCGCGTTTGTACATGGGCCAGCTGGATATCTCTGTTTCATCCAGGGTCACCAGACCTTTATCAGGACGAACCAGCCCCACGATCATATAAAACGATGTGGTTTTCCCGGCTCCGTTCGGGCCCAACAGACCAACTACCTCTCCCGAAGCAACATCGAGGCTGACCCCCTTGACTACCTGCCTGCCACCATAGGACTTATACAGCCCCCTGGCCTGGAGTTTATGCTTATTTGTCGCCATCATCATCCGGTGTAAAAGTGGCCTGAACCCGTTCACGGGTTCCGCCCTCTACTATGCTGCGCTCATCATCGAGATAAACGGTAATTTTCTCTCCGGCAATGGTGTTATCTCCCTGCACCACCCGGGGTGAGCCGGTAAGAACTACATATCTACGGGTATATTCATATTCCGCCCGCTCCCCTGTAGCCACACGCTCTTCCTGTACAATCCTCACGGAGCCGCGCGCTACAATCTTTTCAATACTGCGGCTTTGGGTTTTCCGGCCAGCCTCTTTCTCGTCTGTATCCGCATTTTTTTGGGTATAGTAGACATCGAGCTGGTCGGAATATATGGTGGCGTTGTCCTGCCTGGCCACAACCTCACCGCGAAATACAAATACGCCTCTTTCATCATCCACTTCAAGGGAGTCGGAGGTTATATCCACCGGGCGGGATGAATCATGGCTTATTTTTTCCTGCTTATTGTCTTTTCCGGAGCCATCCTGCGCCCATCCGGGAACCGCACCCAGCACAAAGACAAGGCACAGGCTCAGAATCAATCCGAGGGGTTTACAGTAATTTTGCATGGTTAATCTCCCGGTATGTTTACGTTCTGCCGCCATTTACCTCGACTCGGCATCGGGACTGAAACGCGGATAAAAACGCGCTGTCACATCTGTGTGAATACGCAAAAACCGCGGCCCGATTTCATAGGTCATTCCTGTCCCCTGAATACGCACAGCCTCTGCTTCAAAATCAACTACCTCGGAGGTGTAAATAAACCCCTGAAGATCCTCGCCCTCCCCATGTCTGGATACATCGTGCTGAGCATGCTTTGAATATTCAAGGGCTGGTGTCCGGAGACGATACCCGCTTGCGGTAGTTATTACCACATTCCCGCGCGCTTCGATAATTCCTTTATCCAGATATGCCTGTGCTGCATCCGCAGTCATAGTTATGTTTTCGTCCGCGGAATTAGCGAAAAACTCAGCGTGAATATCGTCGAGATTAGTGACATTGCGCTCAGCGTCGTAGATTCCGTGCTGTGCCTCGAGTTCCAACTTCGCCCGACCGTCCTCAATCTGGGTATAGGTAAACTGATTCAGTGTGGCATCTGCCTCCACTGTAATATCCTCAATGATGTCCTCTTCTGTTTCCAGGCGCTGATGGGTGAAAACGGTTATCCCCACCCCGAGACTAAGCACCAGGATAAGCCCTAAGAGGACAATGCGGATTTTCTGGCGGGTAATGGTCATCACACCTCTGTGGATTCAAGTGCGGATAATTGATGGCGTTGCAAAAACTCGCCAACTGCTGCGTTACTGTAATTATCTCGCTGCTTCGACGTACGTAAGTACGTCTCATTGCTCGACAATCACGCGCCTTGCATTTGACGCTTTTTGCTTAGCCATCTAATTTGATACTTCTTGCGAAAGCATCATATTTCAAGCCAGCTTGTCATTATACCCCTCATAATACCGGGCTGTTACCTGCTCCCATTTACCGCTTTGCTTTAGAAACAGGTCGCAGACTTCGCGCACGGCCCCTTTTCCGCCGGCGGCACTGGTAATATAGTCAACCCAAGGACGCAATTCTTCCACACCATCGGCAACAGTTACCGCAAAACCGACGCGGCGCAACACAGGAAGATCGATAAGATCATCGCCCATATATGCAATCTGATGATCGGCATAGCTGCTGCGCGCCAGAATTTTTTCATAGGCCTCAAGTTTATTTTTGGCCCCCTGAAATACGTAGGACACTCCCAACTCCGCCGCACGGTGTTCAACAATTGCCGACTCACGCCCGGTTATAATTCCCACCTCGATGCCGGCGCGCTGGAGCAGCTTCAATCCATGCCCGTCCCGCACGTGGAAGCATTTTGTTTCCACTCCGTTGTTATCGTAGGCAATACCTCCGTCTGTCATCACGCCATCAACATCCAGAAGCAAAAGACGGATATTCTGTATTCGCTGTTTAATCATACCACTCCTGCCTTGAGCAGATCGTGCAGATGCACGATTCCAATGGGCACTGTGGACTCTTCGGTTTCAAAGACAAACAGTGAGGTTATCTGATGTTCCTCCATGCGCTGTAATACGCGCGCGGCAAGGTGGTGGCGCAGCACCCGCTTTGGATCAGTGGTCATAACCTCGGCGATACTCTGCTCCAGACATCTGGCATTTTCTTCCAGGCAACGGCGCAGATCTCCATCGGTAAACACCCCGGCCAGACTCCCGTCATCAGCCGCTACTCCGGTAATGCCAAGTTTTTTAGTGGTGATCTCGAACAGAGCTTCTTTCACGCTGGTGCCCATAGGAACCATGGGAATATCATCGCCGCTGTGCATCAGATCCTCCACCTTGAGAAGCAAACGCTTGCCCAACGCCCCACCGGGATGAAACAGGGCGAAATCTTCAGCCTGGAAATCGTGCAGCTTAATTAATGCAACCGCCAGCGCATCCCCCATTGCGAGGGTGGCGGTAGTGCTCGCTGTGGGCGCGAGCCCGAGCGGGCATGCTTCCTGAGCGACAGAAATATCCAAAGAGACATCACCGGCGCGCGCCAGAGTACTGGACGGATTCCCGCTCATGCTGATAAGTTTCAAACCCAGACGCCGGATGACAGGAAGGATTTTCACAATCTCTTCAGTCTCACCGGAGTTGGAAACTGCGAGAACCACGTCTCCTTTCATGAGCATCCCCAGATCTCCATGAATACCCTCTGCCGGGTGGAGAAAAAACGCCGGGGTGCCGGTAGAAGCCATGGTAGCCGCAATCTTCTGGCAGATAAGCCCGGACTTTCCCATACCGGTGATCACCACCCGTCCTTCACACGCCGCCATCAAGCGAACTGCTTTGCAAAAAATCCCGTCAATGCGGGGTTTAAGCGCAGACACAGCTCTGGCTTCGATCTCTAAGGTATTTTGTGCATTTACAATCAGTTCTTTATCTTCAAGCATTGTTTTTCACCACTGTGTCGATTTCCTGCAGAGGGCGCAACATGGTTTCCAGAGTATCCAGGCGCAGAGAGTTCGGCCCGTCACATCGGGCTTTGTCCGGCTCATGGTACACTTCCCAGAACAGACCATCAATCCCCACCGCAACAGCTGCACGCGAAAGCGCCGCAACGTATTCGCGCTGGCCTCCAGAGCACCCGCTTCCCCCGCCGGGAAGTTGCACCGCATGGGTTGCATCGAACACCACCGGACACCCGAATCCGCGCATTATGGGTAACGAGCGCATATCAACCACCAGATTGTTATATCCGAAACTGGCACCACGCTCTGTGAGAATAATCCTGGTGTTGCCGGTGGATTCGACCTTTTCCACCACATGCTGCATGTCCCATGGGGCCTGAAACTGCCCCTTTTTTACATTCACAACTTTGCCGCTCTTACCCGCGGCAACCAACAGATCGGTCTGGCGGCACAGGAATGCAGGAATCTGAATTATATCGAGCACCTGAGCCGCAGCAGCGACCTCATGCACTCCATGGACATCGGAAACAACCGGAACATTGAACTCATCCCTGATCCGCGCAAGGATCTCCAGCCCCTTCTCAATCCCTGGACCACGATAGGCCTCGACAGAAGTGCGATTGGCCTTATCGTATGAGCCTTTGAATATCAGTTTGATCCCCAGACGCTCACAGGTGCTGAGCAGTGACGCGGCGATGGTGCGCGCCGTATCCATATCCTCGAGAACACAGGGGCCGGCAATCAGGACAAACGGATGCGCGCCTCCGATACTGACATTGCCAATTCTGAAGGTATCAGCAGGCATCACTCTCTCCTGTATTCCGCCGCTGTTTCACCCCGCTCAGACACGCGCCTACAAAGGATTCAAACAGTGGATGCGGTTCCATAGGGCGGGAGCGGAATTCAGGATGGAACTGGCACGCAAGAAACCAGCGATGTTCGGGCAGCTCCACAATCTCGACCAGATTTTTTTTTGGGTTGATTCCTGAAACCACCAGTCCGTCCTGCTCGAGCTTTTCACGATAGGTATTGTTAAACTCGTAGCGATGCCGGTGACGCTCATAAATACTTTTCTGTCCGTAGATGCGCTGCGCCAGGCTTCCATCGCGCAGTTCACACTGATATGCCCCCAGACGCATGGTTCCCCCGTAATCATCGACATTTTTCTGCTCTTCCATAATGTCGATCACGGGATTTTGCGCTTCGGGGCGGAATTCGGCTGAATAGGCGTCTTCGAGTTTGCACACGTTGCGTGCGTATTCCACCACAGCCATCTGCAGTCCGAGACAGATACCAAAGAAAGGCACATCGTTCTCCCGCGCATAACGGACCGCGGCCACCTTGCCTTCACTGCCGCGTTCCCCGAAACCGCCCGGAACCAGAATCCCGTCGACATCGGCAAAAGAATCACCGATGCCATGGCGTTCCAGCGCTTCCGAATCCACATATTTGAGATTCACCCGGCAGTCGTTGCCGATCCCCCCGTGGATAAGAGCCTCGGACAGGGACTTGTAACTCTCAGTCAATCCGACATATTTGCCCACAATCGCAATTGTGGTTTCTCCTGCGGGCTCTTTAACCCGGCGAATGATATTGTTCCAGACTCCAAGATCAGGGGCTTTGGTCCATATCCCCAAACCATCCACAATACGCTCATCCAACCCTTGTTCATGATACACCACCGGAACTTCGTAAATCGATTCCACGTCGCGCGCGGTAATGACCGCCTCATCCCTGACATTGCAGAACAGGGCGATTTTGCTTTTCATATCCCGGGGAATCTCCCGATCACAGCGGCACAAGAGGATATCCGGCTGAATCCCGATTTCGCGCAGTTCTTTTACGCTGTGCTGGGTCGGCTTGGTTTTGAGCTCTCCGGCGGAGACCAGATAGGGGACAAGGGTCAGATGGATATAGAGTACATTCTCATATCCGAGGTCGGTTCGAAACTGACGAATCGCTTCAAGAAAAGGGAGGGATTCGATATCCCCGACGGTGCCCCCCACCTCGACAATGGCCAGATCGACATCGCGTGCATTTTCAATGATTTTATGCTTGATTTCATTGGTGATATGCGGAATCACCTGCACGGTGCCGCCCAGGTAGTCTCCGCGGCGTTCTTTGCGGATGACACTGTCGTAAACCTGCCCGGTGGTGAAGTTTGACTTCCGCGACAGACGTGCGGAGGTATAGCGCTCATAGTGCCCCAGATCAAGGTCGGTCTCCGCTCCATCGTCGGTGACAAAAACTTCGCCGTGCTGAAACGGACTCATGGTTCCCGGATCCACATTGATGTAGGGGTCAAGTTTCTGCATGGACACCCGCAGGCCGCGTGCCTCCATAAGCGCTCCAATAGAAGCCGCCGCCAATCCCTTCCCCAGGGAGGAAACTACACCACCGGTTACAAACAGAAACTTGGTCTTCATTTTTCGGGTAAACTCCTGCATTTTTAAATCGTCATTCCTGGAAAAATGTGATTTTTGTCCCTACTGCAAAATGTTGGACTGTACACCTAAAAAAGGAAAAAGTAAAAAGCAAAAACCGGTGCCAACACATGAGATGCACCGGTTCAAAGCCGGAAGAAATCGCTCGATATTCCTCAATATCCCGCATTGCAGTGAACTTTTACTCAGGCAGAAGCAGCGCCTTTACTTTTTCAAGATCTTCAGGTGTATCCACCCCTATGCTCAGATGGGTTGTCAAAGCCACATGTATACGGTATCCGTGTTCCAGGGCGCGCAATTGCTCGAGTTTCTCAGCTTTCTCCAGCGGAGTCGGGTTGAGATGCGGATAGCGCAGGAGAAAATCGCGCCTGTACACATACAGGCCGATATGCCGCCGGGCATTCAGGCACGCAGTATCCGGAACAACATCGCGCGTGAAGGGAATCGGCGAACGGGAAAAATACAGGGCAAGGCCCTGCTGATCCGTCACCACTTTAACCACATTAGGATTGTTAAAATCCTCAGGGGCAGCGATATCCGCCATAAGGGTTCCCATGCTTATATCGGGCCGTTCGCCCAAGGGCGCGATGGCCGTATCAATCATCTCAGGCGCAATCATGGGTTCATCACCCTGCACATTGACAACCAGATCGGCCTTTTCAAGACCGGCGGCGACTTCAGCAAGGCGATCGGTTCCGGTCTCATGGCAAGCAGAGGTAAGCACTGCGCGTGCCCCGAAATCCTCTGCTGCACTGAGAATCCGCTCATCATCGGTGGCGACAATAACTTCATCGACCAGGGTTGCCTGGCAGGTACGCTCATACACATACTGAAGCATGGGTTTGCCATGAATCAGAGCCAGAGGTTTCCCCGGAAAACGGGTAGACGCATAACGAGCGGGAATTATTGCGACAACATACATTATGACCCTATCTCCACATATTGCTGAAATTATTGCAAAAGCTTGTTTAACAGACAGAGCGGAATTATTTTTTCTGGCACTTCGGGCACAACCCGTATATCTCAAGACGCCGACGCGACAGGGTATACTCATGTGTTGAAGCGGCTTTCTGCAGCAGCCAGTCAATCTGCAGATCTTCAAACTCGACGATATTTCCGCATTGTTCACAGATAAGGTGATAGTGATGATCCTCCCCGGTATTGGCTTCATAGCGGGTCTGGCGGTCTCCAAAGTGACGTTCTGCGGCAATCCCGCTTTCGGCCAAAAGCTTCATGGTGCGGTATACTGTGGCATAACCGATATTGGGATGTTTTTTACGCAGGCGGATATATAATTCCTCTGCGGATAGATGCGAAGGTGAGGAAAGAAAGGCATCCAGAATAATCTGCCTTTGCCGCGTAACCTTCAAGTTGTGTTTAGCCAGATATGAACGGAACTGTTCCTGAACTGAAGCCATTCATTCACCTGTTTAATATAAGAGAAAAGGCCCATGCATGATCAAACCCGCCAGAGATCCATATTGGTCTTTCTGCAGAAAACTAGAGATTCTCCAGATACTTAACCACGCTGGGCTGCATCCAGTCGATCGCTCCGACAACATGTTCCACGACAGTGCCATTCCTGTTCACCACGAAGGTTTCAGGGTATTTGAACACCTTATACTGACGTTGTACCTGCGCATCTTCATCAAACAGAATCGGGAAACTGTGTGTTTTATCCTTCAGGAAATCCGCAACCGCTTCGGGACCGTTTCTCCCCTCAACGTTGATAGCGAGCATCTCAAACTCTTTTCCTTCAAAGTGCTGATACAGCTCTTCCATGGAAGGCATTTCCTGACGGCAGGGCGGACACCATGTAGCCCAGAAATTAACCAGAACCACCTGCCCGCGCAAATCTGAGAGGGTCACTGTTTCGCCCTGCATGTTCTGGAGGGTAAAATCCGGAGCAGTCTCCCCCACAGCCACCTTTGTGCTTTTGGCTCCTTGTCCGTCCCCTCTCTGCTCGCAGGCACAAAGCAGGACAACCGCCATAAATACCAATGAAACACAGGTGAAATTATATCGGAAACGATGCCACATAGTTCATATTCTCCTGAAATTCGTTAAACACAACCTTATAGGAATAAATGAATGATAACCTGCATGCTCCAACACATAAAGGATAAATTTTTTCCGCCTGGAACAGGCGGATGAAAGCGGCACCGCTTGTGCCCCTGCTGTCTGTATCGCCCTGACGAAGCAACGTATCTGGCATAATGCGTTGACCGCCAATTACAGGGTATGGAATACTCACCTGCACCAGAATCATTTAAAAAATTTGCCGGCGCAGGAGCATCCATGGCCAGAACAGCTATTGGTAGAAAGTTCACCTCTTTCCCCTTAGGGGAGCATTTCACTATCGTGCCTGAATACGACGTTGCCCCCGCAGGCGAGCGGACAAACCTCATCATGGCGGCAGGGGCGTTCGGTTCCGGAGAGCATGAGACCAGCGCAAGCTGCATTGAAGAACTGGAAAAGATCCCCGATCTGCAGCACGCCAGAGTTCTCGATCTTGGCAGCGGCACCGGAATTCTAGCCATCGCAGCTCTGAAACTCGGGGCGGGATCGGCCCTGTGTGTCGATATTGAAGCCAAGGCGGTTCAGACCTGCGCGCGCAACTGTGAGCTCAACCAGGTTCAGGACAGGGTACGCCACTGCTGCGGTACTCTTGAGGATGTAGAGGGTAGTGAAACCTTCGATCTGATTGTCGCCAACATCTATGGTGATATTCTCATCGATATTGCTGATATCCTCATCCAATATGCGCGTCCGGGGGCAACCATTCTGCTATCGGGAATTCTGTATGAATACAACTTTGATGTGCGCCAGCGCTACGAACGTCTGGGCTGCACCGTGCTTAAAAACAGGATGCTGGATGAATTCAGCACCATACTGCTTCTTGCCCCGTAGAATCATAGAAAAATAACCAGCGCCGGAAACACCAGAAAGAGAAAGCACACCAGAGCCCAGCGCAGCATCTGCGGGGTCCCCACTGCTGCAACCATGGAACACTTGAAGATCATGTTGGCGGTAAACGCTATCAGAATGCTGATTCCGGCCTTACCTGCCTCAAGGGTCCCGGTCTGAACAAGATGCGCATTGGAAAGAGTTATAGCATCCACATCTGTAAGGCCGGAAAGAAACGAAACCGCATACACTCCGCTATCGCCCCAGATATCTTTGGCGGCCGAAACCGCGAGCAGCACCAGGGCATATAAAAATCCGAACAACAACGCCTGCTTCAGTTCTGCCGGATTTCTGGTCTCGGGCAACGGCGCCTGTTCATCCGCGCTTTTTTTCCACACCACTGTAATTGGGATGATGGCACATATAAACATCGCAGCAAATGGCCCTGCCAGGGTCTTCAGCAGTGGGAAGTGAACCACTCCGATCAGCACCGCCATACGTATCAGGACTATCGCCGAAGCGAGAGAAACCACTATAGCGGCCGTGAGGGAAAAACTCGGATGTCTGCGCGCGTGACGGCTGAAGGACAGGGTCGTCGCTGTACTCGACACCAGCCCGCCCAGAATTCCGAGTACCGGACCGCTCCAGCGCCTGCCCACAAATTTCACCGTAACATATCCGGTCAGATTCAGGGCACTGATCATCACTACCATCAGCCAGATATTATACGGATTAAGTGCGGCATAGGGACCATAGCCGCGATCAGGCAGGATGGGGAGAATGACAAACGCGATCAGGACAAACTGCAGAATGGCATGGATATCCGGCGCTGACAACCTGCGACTGAAGGCATGCATCTGCGGTTTGAAATACAGAATTGCAGTCGTGGCAAGACTCAAGGCGACCGCTGCTTCAGTCATCTTCTGTGCCACGAGCACTCCGATCCCATACGCGATAAGGAGAGCGACTCCGGTGGTAAAACCCAGGGCTTCGTCCTCGCGAACCCGCTGTAACTGCATAATCACAGTTTGCAGGGTCACGGCACCAACCCCGACGGGTACCATCCACGCATTCGCACTGACTGCGGCAATATGCCCGCACAGACACCCGAACAAAGTCACCAGGATAAAGGTACGCAAACCGGCAATCTTGGTGGGCTTGCGCTCCCGTTCCAACCCCATAAGCGCTCCGAGCAAGGCCGAAAGCAGATATATTTCAAGGATATGGAAGGCGTTGATGTCCATAAAATATTTGTATCCGTTTAACGTAGAAAGCCTGAAGCTGCTTATTTCAAATTGCAGTGTCTATGAGTTGCTGGTTTTATCCGCAAACGCAACAGGCATGGCTTCTGCGCAGGCCCCATCCGGTCTGACAGGTTTTCTTGCCTCGATGAAATCCTCAAACGCTGCCCGTTCCAGGGTTTCCTCTGCGACCAGAAGTTCTGCCAGCTCTTCAAGAATACTATGGTTTTCACTGATAATTGCAGCAGCGCATTTTTCCGCCTGGGTTACCAGATTGCGAATCTCCTGATCGATAATCCAGGCGGTTTTGTCGCTGAAGTTTTTCTCTGTTGCAAGCTTACGCCCCAAAAATGGATGTTCCTCTCCACGTGGATAACTTAGAGCTCCCAGAACATTGCTCATCCCCCACTGACACACCATTTTCTCCGCCAGATCCATCACCTGTTTCAGATCATTCTGCGCTCCGGTGGAGTATTCTCCGAAAATCTCCTTTTCCGCCATACGCCCTCCGAGCATGACGCACATCCGTCCCATAAGATAACTGCGCGGATAGTAATATACATCGTCATCCGGAAGCTGCTGCGTAAGCCCCAATGCCTGTCCATGGGGGATAATGGTAATTTTATGCACCGGATCTGAGCCGGGGATCAGGCGCGCAACCAGAGCATGACCCCCCTCGTGAACCGCGGTGAGGCGACGCTCCAGCTCAGACAGAACCAGCTTGCGCTCCATCCCCATCAGCTGGCGATCCTTGGCGCGTTCAAAGTGGGCGTTGCTTACCCGCTCACAATTCTCGCGCCCGGCAATCAGGGCCGCTTCATTGCATAAACTCGCCAGATCGGCACCCACCATCCCCGGAGTTCCCTTTGCAATGGCTTCATAATCGATGTCATCCTCTGTGGGAATCTCCCGGGTATGTACGCGCAGAATCTCGGCTCTGTCGCGCCAGTCGGGACGTCCGATCACAATCTGGCGGTCAAATCTCCCGGCACGCAAAAGTGCTGAATCCAGCACATCCGGACGATTGGTTGCCGCCAGCACAATGACTTCGTCGTGTGGGGTAAAGCCGTCCAGTTCTGATAGAAGCTGATTCAGGGTCTGTTCGCGCTCGTCGTTTCCTCCTCCGAGTCCGGTCCCGCGTGCACGCCCGACGGCATCAAGTTCGTCGACAAAGATAATACTGGGAGCATTCTTCTTTGCGTTTTTGAACAGATCGCGAACCCTGCTCGCTCCCACACCGACAAACATCTCTATAAACTGCGATGCCGAAATACTGTAAAACGGCACGTCTGCCTCTCCGGCTACCGCACGGGCAAGAAATGTTTTGCCGGTTCCGGGAGGGCCGGCAAGCAGCACTCCACGCGGAACCCTGCCGCCCAGGCGCGTAAATTTTCCAGGATCGCGCAGATAGTTGATGATATCGGATAATTCGTTTTTCTCCTCTTTCAGACCGGCCACATCCTCAAAGGTAACTCCGGTCTGCTCTTTTACGTAGCGTTCGGCCCCGGATTGCCCCACCTTTCCCATGACACTGCCGCCCATGCCGCCCTGACGCCGCATCCTGGCAATAAAAAACCACCACACCCCGATAATCAGAACCCATGGGAGCAGATTGATAAGTATTCGCGCCCACAGCGGCGATTCTTCCACCACATTGGCTTCAATGCGCACTTCATGCTTTTCGAGCAGTGAAAGCAGAGAAGGATCTTCTACGGGGGGCAGAGTTGTTCTGAAGCGGATATACTCACGGGGTTCCTTTTCAGAGCCGTCCTGGGTCCGGAGCGGTAGTACCGTCTGGGGCTGTTCCTGCTTTAAGGGAATTTTTTCCTTAAAGCGCCCGTTTACGCGTTTATTCTCCAGCACGACTTCAGCGATATTGCCTTCTTTGAGGATCTGCTTGAAACGGCTGTAGGATATATGTGCCTGAGGTTCCTGTGGCTTGGGTGGAAACAGATAGGCAAAACCTGCATTGAGGGCAATGATGGCGAGCATGAACAGCACAACCCTGTTCCAGCTTGATTTCATAGTGTGCACGTCTCCTGTCCGGGTCTGTTTGAGCTATGGGGAATATTTGAAAAGTCCAATTTGCTATATCCCGTTTATTCTAACAGAGCTTGCGCAGAAGCCAAAGCTCCATTCGGCTTCCCTGTCTTCAAATCTTCCTGAAACCTTACCTTCGGGGCATTTGGACTTGCGCCGTATGTATTGAAGGGGTTAATTTAACATCTGCGCAGGATTTTTATTTTCTTCTGAATATATTTTGAGGATTCATGCCACACGCTCAAGCAAATTCCACACTTACCGTTGTGCGTAGCGCAAAATCAAACATCTTTTTTCAGCCGTTAGCGCGGAAAAACCTGTGCCATCTTAGCGCATTTGCATTCTGTTTTCTGGGAATACTTACGCTCTTCGCCTCTTTCTCTCAGGCTCAGGAGTTATCCTTCTCCCAAGCACTCGATATGGCTTCCATCCGTGCGACAACACTCCAGAACCTGCGCCAGGAAGAACAACTGGCCCGAGCCACGGCCACCCGATCCACACAGGCTTTCCTACCCCGTCTCAGCGCCGACTCCACCTGGGTTCGCGGAGATATCGATGCTTTAGGCCACATACCAGCGATAAACTTACGCACTATTCCACCGGAAATCACCACCGCAGATTACGGCCCCGCTGAAGGACTTATCAGTTCAATCAACATTGTCCAACCTCTGGTACATGTAGAAGGATGGTTAGGCCATACTCAAGCCCGGAATGCAGTAAAGGCACGCAGCGCCGCATCCGAGTGGGGCAGGCAGGTACTGAAACTGCAAACAGCCTGGGCCTATTTCAATGTACAGATTCAGGACGGGATTCTGCGCGCGGCACAGCAGACCCTTCAGGCCTCGAGGCACGGGCTTGAAATCGCCAGAGGCCATTATGCAGAAGGCATGGTGAGCAAACTGGATGTGACCAGAGCCAGAGCCGATCTCCAGAGTGCACGAGCACAGGTTTATGCGGCTGAAGCGCAGATCGGCAAAGCCAGAAACGAACTCGCGAGTCTTCTCGGCCTCAACCCTGTGGATCCAGTCAGAATTACAACACCATTACCCCTTCCCCTTCCACCATCTGAATACCCTCTTCCGCATCAGCAGCGCACTGACATAGATGCAAGCAGATTCAAAGTACAAGCGGCAACTACCGGGGTTTAAAAGGCCCGGGCGCGTATTCTTCCACAAGTAAACCTGCTTGGACGTCAGCAGTGGGTAAACGGTGATCAAGCCCTGGATGATTACGGGGATGGCTGGCTGTTAGGAGTCAATCTGAACTGGGAGATATTTGAAGGCATGGATCGCGCAGGTGAAATTGCCCAGGCCAGAGCGCGTGAGCATCTGGCACAGATTGAAGCTACTGATATGCAGCGCTCCGCTCTGGAGCAACAGCGTAACAGTCTGGCTGACTGGAAAGCATCCTGGAGCGCGTGGCAGGCATCCCGCGCTGCCGTTGACGCAGCTGCAAGCGCAGCCGATCTTGCGCAGCGGCGCTATGCAGAAGGGTTGGGAGCGATCAACGATGTTCTCCTGACCCGCGCCGATCTCTACCAACATCAGGTGCGCAAGTTCCGGTATCAGTTCAATGCCCTGCTGGCCGGGATGAGCTATTATCTGTATCACGGTTACAGTCCGTTGCAGGGGCTGCCGCCCCAGCTCAGATTGCCTGAAACAGGAGAATCAAAAATATATCCAAAGCGCGACACCGGGGTGTCATCCCCATCAATCCATACGAACTCCTATAATCTGTAAACCCTGCGGGTAAATAATTCATATGCATTTTAAGCTCAGAATTCTGATCAACCTCCTTCGATGCCGCTGCTTGAGCATTTATTTATGCGTGGTGTTATCAAGCCTCCTTACCATGTATGGGTGTCGCAGCAACGACACATCCAGATCCGATGAGAAACCTGTCGAAACATCCCTGCCAAAAATCAGAACACAAGTGGTGAAGCGGTGGAAGTCCCCTGCACTCCAGGTATTCAGTGGAGTGGTACGCCCGCATAAACGCGCGTTATTGAGTACCCGCACCAGTGGTACCTTAACCGATGTCCTGGTTGCGGCAGGAGACTATGTTGAAGCCGGAAGCCTGCTTGCCCGGGTGGATGCCGATGATATAGTGGCGGCACTTGATGCCGCCAGATCCCAGGAACAGGCGGCACAAAGTGCTTACGCAAAGGCAGAACTAGACGTGCAGCGCCTGGAGCGTCTCTATGCCGATGATCTGATTGCACGCAACCGCCTCGAACGGGCACGCGTGGAACGTGATAACACCAAAGCTGCACTCTCCCGGGCTCGCACTCAGGTACGCCTGCAGCAGACCAATCTCGATTATGCCCGCATAAAAGCACCATTCAACGGGGTGGTAAGTGAAATCCCGGTGGATCAGGGCTCGTTTGTCGGCCCCGGAACCACACTTCTGATCCTGGAGGATCGCTCATCATTGCGCATCGATGCGCCAGTATCCGCATCTGCTGCTTCGGGCATAAGAAAAAGTGAGCACCCGGAGTTTATCGTTAAATCTCCATCACTCAAGCAGCCTCTGAAGGCTTCATTTCAGGAGATCATTCCCGCGCTGGGAAACAACGGAGTCGGACGGATTCTGCGTGTACGAGTGGATACCCCGGATATGAATATCAGCCCGGGTGAGATAGTTGAAATTGTGCTTAAAATCCCCCATTCACCCGCGGCAACCTTCAAATCCGGCTCCGACACACAGGCCACGGCAATCCCTATATCCGCGCTGATCCGCCAGGGTCAGCTCACCAGTGTAATGGTTGCAGAACCCGCAGGCGAAAAGCAAAACGTCTGCACCCTGCACAGACGCTGGATTATCACGGCGGCATCAGATCAAGATTTTACCACTGCAGACGCACATGATTCAGACAGGATGGTAAAGGTCATTCAGGGATTGCGCCCCGGCGAGATGGTAGTGACAAGCCCTGCTTCAGAAATGAGCGACAAGGGGCGTGCCATTCTTGTGTCGGAGGATGACTGATGCAGCGCCTGGGTCTGGCCGGTCGCATTGCGCATCGCAGTATAGATTCTCCCCTGGTACCCCTGTTTGTCCTCGCGTGTTTTCTTTTCGGCGCCTACAGCCTTCTGATTATCCCACGCGAAGATCGCCCCAATATTGATCTACCTACAGCCAGTGTGGTTATCCCATGGCCCGGCGCCGGAGTTGAACAGGTAGACAATCAGATTGCGCGGCGCGGTGCGGCATGGGTACGGCAGCTCGCCGGGGTCACTGAAGTGCGGAGCAGCAGCACTGATGATGCGGCTCTGCTCCAGGTCGAATTCACCCCGGGGACAGACAAAGCCATAGCCTTTGCACGTCTTGAAGAACTCTTTGCCAAGCATGCGGATTTACTCCCTGAAGGAGCAGGATCCGCGCAAATTGAGACCTACGGTGATGACCATCTCGTGATGTTTACTGCCAACCTGAGCAGCGCCAGGCGTTCAGCCATGGAGCTCGAACTCTATGCCCGCGAGATGGTCATCGCCCTCGAACAACTTGACGGTATCCGCAGCATCGAGGTCTTTGGCGGCAACCAGCGCGCAATTGAAGTTCTCCCTGATCCCCAGGCGCTCGCGGGATATAACCTCACCCTGGATGATGTCGCCAACGCAATAAGTATTGCTACGCGCCACTTCCCGGTCGGGCGTCTGGAAGACCCGCCGGTCACCCTTCTGCGCTCCGGTTCCCGCATCGGCAAGGTAGAGACTCTGGCAAAAATCCCGGTAGGGAAAACAGACAGCGGCCCGGTGTACCTTGAAGAGATCGCTGCAATCCGGGACGGAAGCGTCAGAAACAATCACGCCGCCCTCCACTGGCAGCGGGGCCTGGATGAGGCGCATCCGTGTGTGACCCTGGCGGCAACCACTCTGGATGGGAAGAATGTCAGCGACGTCACCCGCTCCATCAAACAGCGCCTGGATAAGCTCGCCTCTTCGATCCTGCCCGAGGATGTAAAGCTTCACCCCACCTATGATGCCGGAGCTGATGCCACGGCACGGGTTTACCGGGTTTTGAATCAGCTGTTAAGCGGTACTCTGGTGGTAGTCGGGATCATCTGGCTGGGGCTGGGCTGGCGCGCCGGCCTGATTATTGCCATGATGATGCCCGCTTCCCTGGCTGTGGTACCGTGGCTGTATCAACAGATAGATTTCAGCCTTAACCCGGTATCCATTGCAGCCATGATCCTGGCTATAGGGATTCTTTCCGACGATGCGGTGGTGATGCTGGAAAATATTGCGCGCCGCTTTCGCGCGGCGGGAGAAAAAAGCCGCACCATCACTATTGACGCCATCAATGAGGTGGGAAACCCCACCATTCTTGCTGATCTGCTTGTCGTGGTCACTCTGCTCCCCACGGCATACATTACCGGGGAGATGGGGCAGTATGTGCGCTCCATCCCCATCGGGGCTTCGGCGGCGGTTCTGTTTTCCTTAGTGGTTGCGCTCCTCATCACCCCGTATTTCGGCTTCCGCCTTCTTCCCCGGCCTGACGTAAAGAAAAGCAATCAATCCGCGCCCTCTTCTGACGGGGGGGGCAACCTGAGCGCGGAAAACCCAGAGGCCACATGCACCACCCTGTACTGCAATCTCATGCGCCCGTTTTTAGGCTCAAAAAGTCTGCTGCGCTGGCTCATGTATCTGGTTCTGATTATATTACTGGGGGCAAGCTTTCTTCTCCCCGCCCTGCGCATGGTTCAAATCGGCCTTACTCCCCTGCTCGATCGGGAAACATTTGCAATCAACATTGAACTTCCCAGCGGAAACACGCGGGAGCAAACTCTGCAGGCGATATCCTCACTCCACAACGAACTCAGGGAATATCCTGAAATCAGATCACTGACTTCATATGTGGGGATGTCGATGCCGCATATCTTCCCGCCTTCCGAGACACCTGTACCCGTGAGCGATACAGAACCCCACAGAGCCACGATTCAGGTGCAGATGATGCCTGAAGACAAGCGCGAACGTCTCAGTTATGAAGTAAGCCAGGATATCAACGCCCACTTGAGTACCTGGCTTGAGCCCTTTAATGCATATGGGCATATAAGCAGGATACCCTCCGGCCCATCAAGCGATCGGGACATTACGGCAGAAATATATGCCGCAGATGTTAAGACACGCCGCGAAACCGCGGCACATCTTGAGCACTGGCTGCAAAACAGAAAGGGGGTTATAGATACAGAGCAGATACCCCGTGCCGGACTGCGCAATCTGATTCTGGATTTAGACCCTCAGCGTGCCGCCCTCCATGGAGTGACATCAGACACACTGATCCGCACCCTTAGCCTGGCGATAAAAGGAAAAGAGGTTGCCACCTGGCCTGACGCTGAAGCGCGCAATCCCATCCCGGTGGTTCTGCGCCTGGATGAAACGCAACGACGCGACGCTTCATCCCTTAAAGCCCTGTATATTGCCGGCAGCAACGGCGCGGCGGTCCCTCTGGCGGATCTGGTTGACTTCAAGCATCCAGAAGAAGCGAGCCCGTATCTGCAACGCCGCAATATGCGTTCCATCCTCACCGTTGCCGGAGATCTGAACCGCGCTACAGCTCTGCCTTTAAGTGTCCAGCTTGAAAGCCTGGTGCAGGGCAACACCATCAAAGTAAACGATGTTGATATTCCCGTATACTGGCTCGCCCCACCCGATGAAGATGATGTGCAGAATGCAGCCATATACTGGGGGGGGAGAATGGGAAATGACCCGCGATGTATACCGTGATCTGGGTATTGCCAGCGCTGTCGCCCTCCTTCTCATCTATATTCTCATTGCCGGATGGTTCAGCTCCTATACCCTCCCGCTCCTTATCATGCTGCCGATCCCCCTGATCTTCATCGGGGTGATACCGGCCCACTGGCTCTGGGACGTGGATATAGCGGGTACCGGCGTTCTGGGAATAATCGCCCTCGCCGGGATTGTAACCCGCAACGCCATCCTTCTGGTTGACTTCATCAAGCAACGCGAGAAAGACGGGATGGAAATTGGCGAGGCCGTACTCAAGGCGGGAATCGAACGCACCCGCCCCATCCTGCTGACTGCCGCCACGGTGATGTTCGGCAGCGGGGTGCTGATCTTCGAACCGTCCCTGGAACCCCTCGGCCTAAGCCTTGCCAGCGGCGTCCTGATCTCCACCCCCATAACCCTGGTGCTGATCCCGGTGCTGTACTTTCATGTGTATCGGAAGCGTTGGGGGCGAAGGGGAAAATAAACATACTTCGCAAAGCTAGCTGAAGATCTAGCGCAGAAATTCGGGTAAAATAGTAAACAAACCTGCCTAGGAGCCTGTCGGACTTTCCATGAATCGGCTGCAAAACCGTCTGGCCGGTTCATATTTCCGATCCTTTTCGACAAATAGCTACGGCTATTCGCCTTCAAACGATCGAAAATCTGCCCTCGACCAGTCAATTTTTCGCTTCGATCCGTAAAGCCCGACAGACTCCTAGATGACTGGCGTTTTGCAGACATT
>JBNGCY010000021.1:0-6839 GCA_049975505.1 Desulfuromonadaceae bacterium
GTAATCTCAATGGTTGCTATAGTGCTGTTCCTGGCCTAAAATAGTCGCTTACACTTTGAGATTTGTACATAGCAGGAGAAATAGCGTGCAGGAAATAAGAGTGGTGTTTTACGCCAGAGAGTTCGGGGACAAGTGGGAGTATCCATTTGATGATGCTGCGATAGAGCCTTTTTTTGCGCAACTCAACATGGAATTAAACGGATGTGGGATAAAATTCAGCTTTGCCCACGAACCCAACGTGTGTCTGAAGATAAACGGTTATCAGGACATGCTTAACAGCGTGCGCATCTGCGCCCCTGAGCACGGATTCCCCAGTCTGTGTCTGGGGCAGTTTCTCGGGGCGAGTACCGACGCCGATTTTCTTGCCGATGTGAAACGTGGAGTGCGACGCGTGGCATTTTCTCCAGAGAGCATCGCTCCGGTGGGAGGCGATGCACTGTGTCATAACTGTGGTTGTGGCTGCTGATTACGCAGAGGTGCATGGGCGGAAGGTCAGGATTGTGTGTCAGAATCCTGAATCCAGTTATGCAGAAGATCTGCGCTATGCTTTTATTGCTTCCCCTTTCCCGGAGTACAGATGCGCTATCGTGTGGGGAGAAAAAGGTCTTTACGGCGTATTTCTATCTACTTGTGGCGCGGTAGAATTTCCTGAATTGTTTAAAAAATATCCCTGGAAGCAACCGTGGCTCGATGTGCATCCTGATCAAACGGACACAAGCGCCCCTGTCGATATCGAGATACCTGAGCAGGCCCGGGGAACCTTGGTGCTGAGCGGAACCCCGTTTCAATGCCGGGTGTGGCGCACATTGCTATGTATCCCTGGCGGCGAATTCAGATATTATGCCGATATAGCCTGTGCTGCAGGAAGTCCGCGGGCATGGCGCGCAGCAGCGAGTGCAGTGGCGGCCAATCCATTGCTCTGGCTGGTACCGTGCCATCGCGTTCTTCCACGGCGGGGTGGTGTGGGCAGTTATCGCTGTGGCTCAGATATTAAGCGGCTTTTTCTGGCCCGGGAAGGGATATTTTTCTCCGATGAAAGGTTACCATGAGCAGAAGCAACAGAGGTGATATTCCAGATCCGCCGGCATTTAATCCGGACACAGGACCGCACCGGGTTGAACTGAAGGAATGGATCAGTTGTGCCCCGTTTGAATCTTCGCTGGGGATACACATTCAGGAAGCGGACCAGGGCAGGGCGGTGCTGAAAATGCCGTTTACGTACACATATGCCAACGGTGCCGCCATGCTCCACGGCGGAGCCATGAGCACTCTGGCGGATACCGCGGCGGTATTTGCCTTGAAGAGCCTGCTTCCCAGAGGAACTCATTTTGCCACTACCCATATGGAAATCGATTTTATCCGTCCCGTATTTCAGGGATGGGTGTCCGCCATAGCCCGGGTTTCCCATGCAAGTGAACGTACATGGAACGCGGAGGTGTCTCTTTACGATGAGGCCGAACATGAAGTCATGCGGATGCAGGCGATTTTCAGGATCGCACGCCGTCAGCCTGGCCTCACCAGGGCTCAAGCGCAGGAGATTTCTCCGGACATAAGTGCCGGGGAATAATGGCGGAAACATAGTATGGAGTTTGCTGAGCATGCATATATAAAAATTCTCATCGCAGCCGCAGCAGGGTTGTTGCTGGTGGGTGTTGTCCTGTTGGTTGCATGGCTGCGCCAGCGTCGTCTCTGCCGGGATGCGCGCCAGGATTGCCACAACCTGCAGGAACGCATCGCCCATCTGGAGCAGCACCAGCGCCAGAGTGCCCAGGAGGTCGAAACCCTGGAGGGGAGACTTCATGCAACCCATGCCCAACTTATACAAGCTCAGACCCGCCTCGAAGAACAGCACCAGCACATGCGCGAAAAAGAGGAGTTTCTCCGGCAGACGCGCGAGAGCATGCAGGCACATTTTAAAACCCTTGCACAGGAAATTTTTGAAGAGAAAGGCCAGATTTTCAAGCGTGAGAGCAGAAGTGGGCTGGATGAAATTCTCAACCCTCTGCGCTCACAGCTACAGGAGTTCAGACAGCGCATAGATGCGATCCACGTCACCGATCTTAAGGATCGAACCTCTATAAAACATGAACTGGAGCAATTACGTAACACCAGTAATCAGTTGAACCAGGAGGCGGTCAATCTCACCCGTGCTCTAAAAGGGGAGAATAAGCTCCAGGGCAACTGGGGCGAAATGGTGCTGGAGCGGGTGCTGGAACAGTCGGGATTGCGCAAAGGGTATGAATACAGAACCCAGGTATCCCTGCGGAACGGGGAAAACCAACTGCTGCGCCCGGATGTCGTGGTACATCTTCCCGAAGGGAAGGATATCATTATCGATTCCAAGGTCTCTCTCACCGCGTACGAGCGCTACTGCAGCGCTGAGGATACCCCAACGCAGGAACATGCCCTGCAGCAGCATATCAGTGCGGTGCGTCAGCATATCATTTCCCTTGGTTCCAAGGATTATGCGGATTTAAACGGCGTGGAAACCCTGGATTTTATCCTGATGTTCATGCCGCTGGAGCCGGCGTTTGTGTGTGCGCTTCAACATGCCGAAGACCTTCTGGATTTGTCCATGAAGTCGCGGGTGGTAGTGGTAACGCCGACCACTTTGCTTGCTACCATGCGTACAGTTGAGAATATCTGGCGCTATGAACGCCAGAATCGCAATGCCCGCGCTATTGCAGAGCGTGCCAGTGCAGTGTACGACAAATTGCGTGGATTTGTAGAGGATATGGAAAAAATCGGTACCCAGATATCCGCACTGGATCAGCAGTATAACAGTGCCATGAACAAACTCACACAGGGGCGGGGGAATCTTATCAGCCAGGCGCGTAAATTTGAGGATCTGGGGGTGAAGGTCAAACGTAAGATCCCGGCAGCCACCATGGAGCGTGCTGAAATGGAGTCCGTAGCAGAGAACGATGCCGATGCTTGAGGTAGGTGCAGCCATTATTGTGGAAGAGGGGAGAATCCTTTTGGGACAGCGCCCCCAGGAGGCGCATCTGGGTGGATACTGGGAGTTCCCCGGCGGCAAGGTGGAACCTGGAGAATCAGCCAGAGAGTGCATCGAGCGGGAAATTCTCGAAGAACTTGGAGTTGCGGCACGCGCGACCACAGTGATCTGCGAATCTGTGCATACCTATTCCTTCGGGACTGTAAAATTGATATGTATGCATACGTTTTTGCGCCACAACAATCTTTCGTACAATGCCCATACCCAGCTTAGATGGGTGGAGCTTGCGCACCTGCATACATATGATCTTGCTCCGGCGGATGTGCCCGCAATTGAGCATCTGTTGCGCTACTTTGCCCAGCCGGAGATGAATGTCTGATACTGCAAAAGTTGAGCTGTTATATGCATAAACTCGGGATAATCTCGGATACCCACTGGCACTCCATGGCTCAGGCATACACAAAAGGTCAGTGGCTCCTGAATGGAGTTTTCCTGGATGTGGATGCCATCATTCACGCCGGGGATATGCTGCATCCGGAAGTGGAATATGCTTTTGCTCCGTATGCTTTTCATGCAGTGCGCGGCAATATGGATGCAAACGCTATGGGCGTACCACAAAAAAGAATTCTGAATATTGGCGGCATCCGCATCGGAGTTATTCACGGCTGGGGCAGCCCGGAGAGGGTAGAAGTCAACGCCGCGAGTGAGTTTGATCTGCATGCTCTGGATGTTCTTATCTACGGCCATAGCCACTATCCCGCATGCCATGTGCGCGATAATATTCTCTATCTCAACCCCGGCAGCGCCACAGACAGGCGCCGGGCTCCATTTCACACGGTGGGACTGTTGAGAATCGGCGGGAAGGGGGCTGCGCATGAACAGAAGAGGCCTGAAAGGCACAACAGGTTTGAACCATATGTGCTCGCAAGTGCCTGTATGGTGTGCCCCGATGCAGATCAACAGATTACAGCAGAGATTATCAACATTGACGCGGTGTCAGAAATCGTCTAACGTCTGAAACATTGTTTGCAGGATCGGGAATCTATGGGCGTTTATTCGTTTCCTGGCCCGATCTTTTTAGAGATTCAAATTATGCCAACATCAGTCATTTTATGCAGCGGGAGATATTAAATGAAATTTGTAAAAATGTTTTTGGCTCTGGTCGGTCTGGCGGTGCTGTTTGTATTTGTGCGTGATAATCCGGGCAAGGTTGAAGTAGTATTCTGGAAATATAAAACTCCGGAAATTGAACTGTTTCTTATCCTGATTATCACTTTTGTTCTGGGGATGATTGTGGCATCGTTCGGTTCCACCCTGAAAATTCTTCAGTTGAAGAGGCAGCTCAAAAATGCCGGTACCGCTGCTCCTGAGCGCGTTAAGGAGAGCAGAAAAGCAAAGAAGAGCAAATCAGGCCAGGAGGTGAAAGCCGCCGCGTCGCAAGCGTCTTCGGATACCCCCGGGGGCACATCCGGTACGGTGGCCGTCGGCACAGGAGCAGCTGCCGGCACCTATACCTCCGATTCTGTTCATTCCGAAAAGGGATCAGCAGGAAGTGCTTCAGCGCACGAGCCTGGGCAGAATACAGATGTTGAAGATCCAAAAGCGGCGAGTTCCACACAAGAGAGCAGTGCTAGCCGTGAATCTGCAGCCTCAGAGGAAAGTGAGACCAAAACATCAGATGAAGTGATTTCTCTTCCTGCTGATGCCCCAACCACCGACGAAGAGGATAAAAAGTAGTTAAATGTCTGATTCAGGTTCGTATCTTCTGGAGTTGTTTGATAAGGGCGGTTTGCTCATGTACCCCATACTGGCGTGCTCGGTGCTTGCTGTGGGGATATTTCTCGAACGCTTGTGGACATATACTTCGCTACGGCGCCGCGGGGTAAAGCTTTATGCGGAAGTACAGTCGCTGGTGGATGATGGGCGCATCCCCGAGGCGAAGGCTGTGTGTGAACGCAGTAACTTCATGCTTTCGCATATTTTTATGGCTGCCCTGAATGCTGCCGGCGCCCAGCGCAAATATATCAAAACCATGGTGGAAGAAGCGGGCTCCTATCAGGTCTCCGCTCTGGAACGTTATCTGGGGCTTCTCGGCACTATCGCCGCAATCACTCCACTCCTCGGTCTTCTCGGTACCGTTCTCGGGATGATTCGCGCCTTTACCGAACTTTCGGCACAGGGCGTGGGGACACCGGAGACCCTGGGTGCAGGCATTTCTGAGGCACTGCTAACCACTGCCACCGGTTTAAGTGTTGCGATCCCGGTAATGCTGCTGCATAAATATCTTAGCAGTAAAGCGGATATTCTAGCGGATGAATTTGAGCTCAGCGCATTGAGACTGGTGGATAAACTTGCGGCTGATTCTCCCGCGCAACAGCAACAGGGCTGATATCAAATTATGGCGTTCCGGAGAAAAAAACGCGCTGAAGTAAGAATAGAGATAACCCCCATGGTGGATGTGGTTTTTCTGCTTCTGATCTTTTTCATGATCTCCACCTCCTTTATTGACACTTCCGCTATCGGGATCAATCTTCCTCAGGCCTCAACCGGGACACCGGACAAAGAGCGGGAAGAGGTCAGGGTATACCTGGAGGAAGACGGCACCATCCACTTGAATGACCGCGAAGTGGACATGGAAGAGCTGAAAAAACAGTTGCGTACTTATGCAAAAGATGCCGAGACTGCGAGTTTTAAGCTCCTCGCAGACCAGGAGGTTCGGCACGGACGGGTTATTACTGTCGTGGATCTTGCACGTGATAACGGATTTGGTACTCTGGCGATAGCGACACGCAAAACTGCGCCTGCACGCGGGGCAGATTAACCGATAAGGAGTTTAATTCATGGCTAAGACGGTTGCAATTCTGACCGGCGGTGGTGACTGTCCGGGGCTTAATGCGGTAATTCGCGGGGTGGTGCGTTCAGCTATTAAAAACCACGGCTGGCGCGTTCTTGGGATCAAGGACGGGTTTGACGGTCTGCTCGAAGGCAATCGCGCTATGGAGCTTACCCTTGATTCCACCCGGGGAATTTTACAGCTCGGGGGCACTATTCTGGGAACAAGCAACCGCGGCAATCCCCTCAACTACCCTGTGCAGGAGAATGGCAAAACCGTGTGGAAGGATGTTTCGCCCATGGTGGTGGAAAACTTCAAGCGCATGGGAGCCGATGCCCTGATCGCAGTCGGCGGGGACGGTACGCTGAAAATCGCCCGGCATCTGCAGGATCTGGGTATGAACGTGGTAGGGGTTCCCAAGACCATTGATAACGACCTGCGCGCCACGGATGTCACTTTCGGCTACAATACTGCTGTCGGGGTGGTGACCGAAGCCCTGGATCGGCTTCACACCACTGCGGAAAGTCACCAACGCGTTATGGTAGTGGAAGTGATGGGGCGTGATGCCGGCTGGATCGCCCTTGAATCGGGGATTGCCGGAGGAGCCGATGTAATCCTTCTGCCCGAGATTCCTTTTGATATTGAAAAAGTATGCGCTTCGATCAGAGCCAGACGCACATCCGGGCGCAGATTTTCCATAGTGGTTGTTTCTGAAGGCGCGTTCCCCAAAGATGGAGGGCAGGTGGTGCAGGCTGAAGCCGGAACCACCCCCACCGGGGTCAAGCGTCTCGGCGGTATCGGACATACTGTTGCCGAACAACTGGATAACTGTCTTGAGATGGAGGTGCGTACCGTGGTGCTGGGGCACCTGCAACGTGGCGGTACCCCGACCCATTTCGATCGCATTCTCGGGAGCAGATTCGGGGTAAAAGCTGTAGACCTCATTGCTGAAGGAAAATTCGGCCAGATGACATCCCTTAGAGGGCGCGAAGTTGTTTCGGTTCCCATTGAAGATGCAGTCGGGCAGTTGAATCTGGTTGATCCGGAGGG